>CAMAJQ010000157.1 GCA_945835865.1 uncultured Clostridia bacterium | reverse complement strand
CATCAGTTGGAAACTCTTTCCCTCTTCCGCCCCGGCGAGATACGCTTCCGCTTTTCCGCGGTAAACGTGAACGCTGTCGTAATTCATCCGCTCGGAAAAATCCTGTCCCGGATACGCGGCGTCTTTGAGAAGGTATTCGTATTTGCGGAGTTCCGCGTCGACGCAATCGGCGGCGTTCACCCAATGGATGACCCCCTTGACCTTGATCCCGCTCGTATCGTTGCCGCTCCTCGATTCGGGCACGTAACTGCAAAGCAGTTTTTCCACGCTGCCGTCCTCCCGCAGAACGACGTCTTCACACCTGACGATATACGCGTTTTTCAGGCGGACGTAACCGTCTTTTTTCAGACGGTAATATTTGGGAGGAGGACAGAGAGAGAAGTCCTCGGCGTCGATGTAAATATTCCTGGAAAGAGTGATCTTTCTCGTTCCCGCCCCCTCTTCGCCGGGATTGATCTCGAAATCGACCTGCTCGTTTCCTTCGGGAAAATTGACGATCTCCACGGGAATCGGTTCGAACACCGCCATCGCACGCTCGGCGTGCGCGTTGAGATAATCGCGGATAAAATGCTCGAAATACCCGACCTCGATCTCCGAATTCGCCTTGGCGACGCCGATCGCCTCGCAGAAGTTTTTCAGCGCTTCGGCGGGAACCCCTCTCGCGCGGAGTCCCGTCAGAGTGGGCATTCTCGGGTCGTCCCATCCGGTCACAGCGCCGTCCTCGACGAGTTTTTTGAGATAACGTTTGCTCATCACCGTGTTGGTAATGGCGAGCCTCGCGAACTCGATCTGCCTGGGCTTATGTTCCACGCCCGTATTTTCGACCACCCAGTTGTACAGAGGGCGGTGATCCTCGAATTCAAGCGTACAGAGAGAGAAGGTCACCCCCTGCATGGAATCGCAGATGGGATGCGCGAAGTCGTACATGGGATAGATGCACCATTTATCCCCCGTCCTGTGATGGGTCGCGCGGAGAACGCGGTAGATGACCGGATCGCGCAGATTGATATTGGGGGACGCCATGTCGATTTTCGCACGGAGAACCTTTTCTCCGTCCGCGTATTTGCCGTCCCGCATTTCGCGGAAGAGACGGAGGTTTTCGTCCACGGATCTGTTCCGCCACGGGCTCTCCGTTCCGGGTTCGGTCAGCGTGCCGCGCGTCCTGCTGATCTCCTCTGCGGAAAGATCGCATACGAACGCTTTCCCCGCAAGGATGAGCGATTCCGCCTTCTCGTAAATGACGTCGAAGAAATCGGACGCGTAATGGACCTCGTACCAATGGAACCCCAGCCATTCGATATCCGCCTTGATGGCTTCGACGAACTCCGTCTTTTCTTTCGACGGGTTGGTATCGTCGAAGAATAGATTACATTTCCCGCCGTATTTTTTCGCCGTGCCGAAATTCAGACAGAGCGATTTTGCGTGTCCGATGTGCAGATAGCCGTTCGGCTCCGGCGGAAAACGGGTGTGCACCTCCGTCACCTTTCCCTCGGCAAGCGAATTGTTGATGATGTCTTCGATAAAGTTATTCGCCTCTTCTTTCTTTTCTTCGGTGATCCCGACGTTTTCCGTTTCCATAAATGAATTCCGCCTCGTTTTTGAATTTCTTATTTATTTTAACATAAACGAAGGAAATTATCAATTATTCTTAAGCGATTTTTGTCCGTTTGCTTGACTTTATTTGCGAAAAGGCATAGAATATCGGTAGTATCAAACAAGAACGAGGTAACGACATGGAAGAAAACAGAGCGGTAACGATGGAAAAACTCGTCAATCTCTGCAAATCCCGCGGGATCATTTTCCCCGGAAGCGATATTTACGGCGGAATGGGCAACACGTGGGATTACGGTCCCGTCGGCGTGGAAATCAAAAACAACGTCAAGCGCGCCTGGTGGAAGAAATTCGTCCAGGAAAGCGAAAACTCCTTCGGCGTGGACGCGGCGATCCTGATGAACAGCAGGGTATGGGACGCCTCGGGTCACACCGCGAGTTTTTCCGACCCGAAAATGGACTGCCGCGAATGTAAGACCCGCCAACGCGCGGACAATCTGATCGAAGGTTGGTCGAAGGGTACGGTCGACGTGGACGCAATGACGCAGGAAGAAATGCAGGCGTTCATCGACGAACACCAGATCAAATGCCCGATCTGCGGCAAATTCAACTGGACGCCCATCCGCAATTTCAACCTGATGTTCGAAACTTCGAGAGGGGTGACCGAGGACAGCCAGAACAAAATCTATCTCCGTCCCGAAACGGCGCAGGGCGAGTTCGTCAATTTCCAGAACGTTCAGCGTTCCGTCCGCGCGAAAGTTCCCTTCGGCATCGCGCAGATCGGCAAGGCGTTCCGCAACGAGATCACGCCCGGCAACTTCATCTTCCGTACCATCGAATTCGAGCAGATGGAACATCAGTGGTTCTGCAAGGAAGGTACCGATCTCGAATATTACGAGTATTATAAAAAAGCGGCGTGGGATTTTCTTCTCTCCCTCGGTTTCAAACCCGAACACCTCCGCTTCAAAGATCACGAAAAACTCGCGCACTACGCGAAATGCGCGTGCGATATTCAGTATCTCTTCCCCATGGGCTGGTCGGAACTCAACGGCATTCACAACCGCACCGATTACGATCTTTCCCGTCATCAGGAATATTCGGGCAAGAGCATGCTCTACGTCGATCCCGTCACGAACGAAAAATATATTCCTTACGATATCGAGTATTCCATCGGAGCGGACAGACTCATGCTCGCCGTGCTCTCCGAGGCCTACGACGAAGAGGCTCTCGAGGGGGGCGACACGAGAGTGGTCATGCATTTCCACCCCGCCCTTGCTGCGTACAAGGTCGCCGTTCTTCCTCTCCAGAAAAAGGAGATGGGCGAAAAAGCGAGGGAACTTTACAAGTCCCTCTCCCGCCGCTTCCTCTGCACCTACGACGAATCCGGTTCGATCGGCAAGAGATACCGCCGTCAGGACGAGATCGGAACGCCCTATTGCGTCACCGTCGACTTCGACACGTTAAACGACGAGACCGTGACCGTACGCGACAGGGATTCCATGGAACAGATCCGTCTTCCCATCGCGGAACTCGCGGCGTGGGTCGAAGATAAAATCGCCTATTAACCGATTTATAAAGCATTTTAAAACGGCGTGCCCGGTTTCCCCTTTCGGAAAATCGGCACGCCGTTTTTTGTCGTCCGAACGCCGTATACGGCTTTTCGTTCTCCTTTTAACCCCGCGGACCTTCGGGCAAGGCGATATCCGCACGCGTCTCCGCCTCTCTCTTCTCTCCTTCTCTTTTTCCGGAAACGGAAGAGGCGGACGGCAGAAGATCGGTCAGACGGAGATCGGAGATCGCGACGCGGGCGGGTCCGTCCGACCGGAAAAGAAATTCGAGAAACGCGATCGTCTTTCTCTTTCCGTCCGTCAGGACGACGGGCGCGCCGTCCCCGCGGGAAGCGTTTTTCAGGTCGGCGGAGACGAAAAGGACCTCGTCTCCGAGCGGGACGCTTTCGACTTTTTCCCCGCCGACGAAAAGGTCGTAACGGTAAATAGACCCGTCCGCACACTTACATACGACGCCGTAAAAAGAACAGCCGTCTTTCGCGCGCAAGCCGAAAGAAAGATAATCGTAATCGGCAAGATGGTTTTT
>CAMAJQ010000156.1 GCA_945835865.1 uncultured Clostridia bacterium | reverse complement strand
GCCAAAAAGCAAGAATTCGGCTCCCCGTTTTGAAGAGCGCCCCTCGAAACGGAAGAAAGATTCCTCCGTACGGAATAAAAAAGAAAAAAAAGGAAAAAATTTTTGAAATGGTGACACACGTTGTCACCATTAGTGTGTTATACTCTATTCACGAAAACACGGAGGACGTAAAAATGATCAACAAACTGATTCTGAAAGGGGCCCTGGAAGGCCGTACGGAAAACCAATTTCTCCTTGGAGAAAATTACTTTTACGGCGTGAATTGCGAAAAGAATTACGAACTTGCGGGAAGCTGGTACAGAGAAGCGGCGAAACGCGGGCACGCCGCGGCGACGTATATGTACGGCTATATGCTGATGTTCGGCTTACTGAACAAAACGGACCTCTCGGAGGGCTCGAAGTATATCCGCCGCGCGGCGGAAAAAGGAAACTTGCAAGCGGTACTCCTGATCGCGCGCAACTATTATTACGGATTCGGCGTGAGAAAGAACGATAAAAAAGCCTTCCGCTGGTGGAAAAAAGGAGCGCAACTCGGCTGCCCCGAAGCGGAATATTATCTCGGGCTCTGCTACGGCAAGGGAATCTACGTCCGTGAGAACCTCATGAAATCCAAAAGGCACCTTTACAACGCTTTCGAGCAAGGCTATTCCCTCGCCGGGCTCGCCATCGGCGACGCGTCCCGTCCCGCCTGACGCCCTTTCCTTTGCCGATCGCCTTGTCACTTCTTCCGGTCCCGGCCGCCGTCTTCCCGCCTGGCGCGGTAGGCTTTCGGCGAAACGGAATACCGCTCGGCGAAAAAGCGGGAAAAATAATGCTCGTCGGTAAAGCAGAGCAGATAGGCGATCTCCTTCACGCTCATATCGGTCGTGCGGAGCAAAGACCTTGCCGCGCGGAGTTTTTCGTCGAGAATGAAGCGGTAGGGCGTCGTGCCGCATTCCCGTCGGAAGGTCCGGATGAGAGTCGTCTTGGAAATGCCGAGCGATCTCGAAATGCCGTCCAGATCGGCTTTCCGGTAAACGCATTGCGAAAGTTCGTTTTTCAGCCTGACCGCCAGAGAGGGGCTTTCGCTATACACCGAAGAGGCGATCTCCGTCACGATTTTGTGTACGCCGTCGGCAAACACGAAAAAAGAATCGGAAAAGATCCCTCCCGAACCGGACAGTGCAAAGAGATTTTCAAATACGTTTTTCACGTCGACGCGATAGACGCCCGTCTTCACGCGGTAGGCTTCGAGCATATGCCCGAGGTAATCGCTGGAAAAGGAGATCCATATTTTCATGAAAGGATCGGCGCGGTCGGCGCGGTAAAGCTGGTCGTCCGACTTGTCGAAGAACATCAGATCGCCTTCCCGCACCGTCTGCCATTTTCCGCCGACGCACATTTTCCCCTCTCCTTTCAGAACGTACTCGAACAGATAATATTTGCCCGAGGCTTTTCTGTCCAGTCGATAGGCGGGGAACGGAAGGGTCTTTCCGATCAGAACGTCCCGGAGGGGAAAGTTTTCCGGGAAGGGAAAAGACTTCGCCTCCTCGTGCGCGGGATATTCGACAATATACGGCTTTGAAATTTCAGATTTGCTCATATTCTTCACTTTTTTGGCAATAATATGCATTTACAAATATCTTTTTTTATATTATAATCGATTCAGTAAAAGAATGCAACCGTTTTTTCGCGGATCGGAAAAAATCCGACGGAAAACGGTAAAAGGAGAATATCTTATGGCACAATCGAGATTGATCGGGGATTATCCCGTTATCGGGATCCGTCCTACCATCGACGGCAGAAGAGGGGCGCTCAAAGTGAGAGAGTCGCTCGAAGAGCAGACGATGAACATGGCGAAAGAAGCCAAAAAACTCATCGAAAAGAACGTTTTCTATTCCAACGGAGAACACGTAAAGGTCATCATTGCGGACACGACGATCGGCAGGGTCGCCGAGGCGGCTGCCTGCGCGGACAAGTTCAAAAAAGCGGGCGTCGACGTCACGCTGACCGTTACCCCCTGCTGGTGCTACGGCAGCGAAACGATGGACATGGATCCCATGACCATCAAAGCGGTCTGGGGCTTCAACGGCACGGAAAGACCGGGCGCCGTCTATCTCGCTTCCGTTCTTGCGTCCCACGCGCAGAAAGGTCTGCCCGCGTTCGGCATCTACGGCCGTGACGTACAGGACGCCGACCAGAAGAAGATCCCCGCGGACGTTGCGGAAAAGATCCTCCGCTTTGCGAGGAGCGCGGTCGCGGTGGCTTCCATGCGCGGCAAATCCTACCTGCAGATCGGTTCCATCACGATGGGCATCGCGGGTTCGATCATCAATCCCGAATTCATCGAAGAATACCTCGGAATGCGCGTGGAGTCGGTGGACGAAGTGGAGATCGTCCGCAGAATGACCCTCGGTATCTACGACGAAAAAGAATATCAGAAGGCTCTGAAATGGGTCAAGGAAAACTGCAAGCCCGACTTTGATAAAAACCCCGAAGAACTTCAGAGAACGCCCGAACAGAAAGAAAAAGACTGGGAATTCACCGTGAAGATGTGCTGCATTATCAAAGACCTGTTCAACGGCAACAAGAATCTTCCCGCGGGCAACGAGGAAGAGGCGGTCGGACACAACGCCATCTGCGGCGGTTTCCAGGGACAGCGTCAGTGGACGGATTTCTATCCCAACTGCGACTTCCCCGAATCCATACTGAACTCTTCTTTCGACTGGAACGGCGCGAGAGAACCCTATATCCTTGCAACGGAAAACGACACGTTAAACGGCTTATCCATGCTCTTCGGTAAACTGCTGACCGGCCGTCCGCAGATTTTCGCGGACGTGAGAACGTACTGGTCGGGCGATGCCGTCAAGAGATGTACGGGTTACGCGCTGGAAGGCAAAGCGAAGGAATCCGACGGGTTTATTCACCTGATCAATTCCGGTGCGGCGTGCGTCGACGCGAACGGCGAAGCCCGCAACGAAAAAGGCGAAGCCGAAATCAAACAGTGGTGGAAGGTGACGGAAGCCGATCAGAAAGCCATTATGGACAAGACGACCTGGCCCTACGCCGACCTCGGTTACTTCCGCGGCGGCGGATATTCCAGCCGTTTCGTCACCCGTGCGGAAATGCCCGCCACCATGATGCGTCTTAACCTCGTGAAAGGCGTCGGACCCGTCTTCCAGCTCGTGGAAGGCTGGACGATCCATCTGCCCGAAGAGGTTTCGGACAAACTGTGGAAGAGAACGGACTACACCTGGCCCTGCACCTGGTTCGTACCGAGAGTGACGGGCGAAGGCGCGTTCCGCACGGCTTACGACGTGATGAACAACTGGGGCGCAAACCACGGCGCCATCTCCTACGGACATATCGGCGCAGACCTCATCACCCTCTGCTCGATGCTCCGCATCCCCGTTTGCATGCACAACGTACCGGAAGAACAGATCTTCCGTCCCGCCAGCTGGAACGCCTTCGGCATGGACAAGGAAGGACAGGATTTCCGTGCTTGCGGCGCATACGGACCGATGTATAAAAACGTAAGATAATTTCTTTATAAAGCGACCGCCCCGTGATTTTCTTTCGGAAATCACGGGGCAGTTTTTTGTGTTTTGGTTTTCCATTCAGGAAGAAACCTTTTGCTGTCTCCATTACCAAATCATTTAATATTTAATTTGTCCA
>CAMAJQ010000155.1 GCA_945835865.1 uncultured Clostridia bacterium | reverse complement strand
TCTTTTCGCGATAAAAGAAATGAAGGCGTATCCCTCTTCTCTCCGCGATATATCCGAAGCCATCGTGACGTCGGGCGGTGTGAGCGTGAAAGAGATCGATCCGAAAACCATGGAAAGCAAGATCGTGAAAGGTCTGTTTTTTGCAGGGGAAGTCATCGACGTGGACGCTCTGACGGGGGGATTCAATATCACGATCGCCGCGTGTACCGCATACGCTGCGGGCAATGCCTGATTGCGTTTCAGTTTTCAAAAATAGAAAGGAATTCGTTATGTATGCCATCAGAGGTGCGACGACGGTGAAAACCGACAGTCGCGAGGAAATTTTCAAAGCAACGACGGAACTTTTGCAAGCCATTCTGGATGCGAACGGGATCGACGTGTCCGAACTGATCAGTCTGCATTTTACACAGACGAAAGATCTCGTTTCCGTTTATCCCGCCACGGCGGCAAGGCTGAACGGTTACGGTTCGGTCGCGCTGTTTTCGGGCGTTGAACCGGACGTCAAGGGAGGGCTTCCCCGCTGCATCCGCGTGATCGCTTACGCCGAAGGGAAGAAGGAAAAGGTCGTTTCCGTCTATCTCGGAGACGCGGAAAAATTAAGGGAGGAAACCGTATGATCAACGTTGCGCTGGACGGACCTGCGGGAAGCGGGAAGAGTACCGTCGCGAGACTGATCGCGAAAAAACTCGATATACTCTATCTCGATACGGGGGCGATGTACCGCGCCTGCGGTCTGAAATGCAAGAGGCTCGGCCTCGACGCGGAAAAAGAAGAAGACGTGAAAAAATTTATCGACGGCATCGATCTCGCCATCCGTTACGAAAATTCCGCCCAACATACCTTTCTGGACGGAGAGGACGTCTCGGAAGAGATCCGTAAACCCGACGTCTCCATGTTGGCTTCCGCCGTTTCCGCCCATCCGTGCGTCCGCGTGAAGATGGTGGAAATGCAGAGAAACATCGCCAGACAAACGGACTGCGTTCTCGACGGAAGGGATATCGGATCTTACGTTCTTCCCGACGCGAAATATAAATTTTTCGTCACCGCCGATCCGAAAATCAGGGCGGAAAGACGTTTCCGCGAATTGACGGAAAAGGGAATGAAAGTCGATTTCGACCGGCTGTACGAGGAGATTCTCGAGAGGGATTATAACGACAGCCACAGGACTTTCGCGCCGCTCGTCAGGGCGGAGGACGCCGTCCTGCTCGATACGTCCGCCATGACGCCGGACGAGGTCGTCGACTTCGTTCTTTCGAGAATTACAAAGGAGGACTGAAAAAGGTGTTCGTCTATTGGTTTTCCCGCGTTTTCGTCATGCTGTTTTACCATATTTTTTATCCTCACAAAATTTTCGGAAAGGAAAATCTTCCGAAGGAGAGCGGATACGTTACCATCTGCAACCATTACGGGGCGATCGACGTCGTCGTCATCTCCGATCTTTTCCGCAAAAGACCTTACGTCCTCGCCAAAAAGGAATGGTTTGATAAAAAATTTCTCGCCTGGGTTTTCAAGCGCTACGGCGGGATTCCCATCGACAGGGAAAAACCGGAGTTTTCGGCGCTGAAAAAATGTTTTGCCGTTCTGAAAAACGGAGATAACCTCGTCGTTTTTCCCGAAGGGACGAGAAACCGGAAGGGGGAAGAATTGCTCGAGATCAAAGGGGGCGCCGCGCTGATCGCGTATAAGGCGAAAGTTCCCGTCGTTCCCGTCGTCATGCTTTCCCATTTCAGAAAATTCCGCAGAAATTATCTGATGATCGGCAAGCCGTTTGATTTTTCCTCTTTTAACGGAACGGCGGGGAGCGACCTGAACGACGGACTGAAAGCGTATATGCTTGAAAAGATGAGCGAGACGAGAGAAGAACTCAAAAGGCTCGTCGGAGAAAAAAAGAAATGCAGGAAGTGATCCTTTCAAAATACCACGGTTTTTGTCCGGGGGTACGCAAAGCGGTCGAAACGGCGTATACCGTTTACGGGCAAGGCGTATATATTCTCGGGGAGATCATTCACAACGAATCGGTGGTCGAAAAGATCCGTTCTCTCGGGACGACGGTCGTCTCGGGTCCGGAGGAAGTGAAAGAGGGAACGGTCATCATCCGTTCGCACGGGGTCGGAAAAAAAACGCTCGGGGAATTCGAGGATAAAAAAATAAAAGTGATCAACTGCACCTGTCCTTTCGTGATGCGGACGCAGAAGATCGTGGAAGAACGTTACAGCCTGGGATACCAGATCGTGATAACCGGAGAAAAAACGCATCCCGAGGTCGTCGGTCTCAACGGTTGGTGTAACGATTCCGCCATCGTGATCGACGAAGATTACCGCGATTACGACTATAAATCCTTTGAAAAAGTGTGTCTCGTCTCTCAAACGACCTATTCTGAAGAAAAATTTAAAGAAATTTTGAAATTTTTTGAGAAACTTGACCTTAAAACGCTTGAAGTTTTTCCGACAATTTGTTATACTACAAGAGAGCGTCAAGAAGAGGCAGAAATCTTGTCAAAAACCTGTGATGCAATGGTTGTTGTCGGTGGCAAAAATAGTAGCAATACTAAAAAACTGATGAAGATTTGTCAAGGAAATTGCGAAAATGTATATTTCATTTCAAATCCTGATGAGCTCGATTTAAAAAAAATCAAAAATTTTAAAAAGGTAGGTATTGTTACGGGGGCATCCACGCCCGATGAACAATCAATGGAGGCTTTCTTAAAAATGGAAGAAAATACGGAAGTCAAAACTGAAGTAAAAAGCTCAAACGCAATGGAAGAAGCGATGACCGCTATGGACGACGAACAGCTCAAGTTCAGAAGAGGACAGAAGGTTTCCGCAACCATCTCATCCGCGACCGAAGACGGACTTGCACTGTACATCAACAACACGAAGAAAGAAATTCTTCTTCCCAAAGACGAAATCGACTGCGAGAATTACGACAAAGCGGAATACGCCGCGAAAGTCGGAGAGGAAATCGAAGTCATGATCGTCGGGCTTAACCCCGTTGCATTGTCTCAGAAGGCTATCAAACAGCAGAAAGAAGAAGAGGAAGTTATCGCCAAGATCCAGAACGGCGAAATTTTCACCGTTACCTGCACGGGCTTCAATAAAGGCGGGCTCACGGGCAGACTCGGCAGTTACGAAGTTTTCGTTCCTTCTTCTCAGATCCGCATCGGTTACGTCAAGGAACTTGAAAAATACGTCGGAAAGACCCTTCGTCTGAAATCCGAAAAAATTGAAAATTCGGGCAGAAGAAAGCAGATCGTCGGCTCGCAGAGAGTGATTCTCGAAGCTGAAAAGGCTGAAAGAGAAGCGGCGAAGGCTGCCAAAGAAGAGGAATTCTTCTCCAACATTCACGAAGGGGACGTCGTGGAAGGAACGGTCGTCCGTTTCGCTTCGTTCGGCGCTTTCGTCGACGTGAACGGTTTCGATTGCCTTGCGCACATTTCCGACCTCAGCTGGACGAATGCCGCAACTCCCGGAGACGTTCTTGAAATCGGCAAGAAATACGAATTCAAAGTTCTGAAATGCGACAGAGAATCCAAAAAGGTTTCTCTCGGATATAAACAGCTTCAGCCGAAGCCCTGGCAGCTTGCAGGCGATAAATACGCCGTTGGTGAAACCATCAAAGGAAAAGTCGTACGTATCGTCAGTTTCGGCGCTTTCGTCGAAGTCGAA
>CAMAJQ010000154.1 GCA_945835865.1 uncultured Clostridia bacterium | reverse complement strand
TACCCCGATAAGCCGATAAACGGAAAATCGTTTTCTTTTTAAATCACTTCGTTCCGAAGATCCTGTCGCCCGCGTCTCCGAAAGCCGTCACGATATATCCGTGTTCGTTCAGGGGAGCGTCCGCATAGTGTGCGACGTAAACTTTCACGTCGGGGTGGTCGGTCGTCACTTTGCGGATGCCTTGCGGCGCACCGATCAGCGAGAGCAGTTTGATCCGCGAAAAGCCTCTGTCCTTAATGAATTGGATCGCGGCGCTGGCACTGCCGCCCGTCGCGAGGGCGGGGTCGACGACGATGACCTGTCCGTCTACGGTATCTTTGGGCAGTTTGCAGTAATATTCGTGCGGTTCAAGGGTCTCCTCGTCCCGGTATAAGCCGATATGCCCGATTTTGGCGTTGGGGAAAAGGGAGACGAGTCCGTCTACCATGCCGAGCCCCGCGCGGAGAATGGGAACGATGGTGATCTTTTCGTCGATCACGGGAGAGGGGAAGGCGGAGAGGGGAGCCTGAACGACGACGTCCTTCGTGCGGATATCGCGGAAGGCTTCGTAGCCCATCAGCATGGCGAGTTCGGAAACGATTTCGCGAAACTCCTTGGTGTTGGTGTTCACGTCGCACAGGTGGGTGATCTTATGATTGATCAGGGGGTGGTTGAAAATCGTGACGTTTTTCATAAAGTCTTCCATTCGTAATACCTCTTTGGGGACGGGCGCAATGCGCGAGCCCCTTTTTGATTTTTATTTTCAACGGAAACGGAGGATGAAAGACAGAACGATTGACATCCTCATTCCGTTGTGATATCATTTTACCGTAAACCGTAAAAAGCGGTACGGAGTGATGCCTATGAAAATGAAAACGCAGATTATGGACGAACTTGCCGTCAGGCGGGCGATGACGAGAATTTCCTACGAGATCATCGAGCGTTCGCAGAGCGTCGGAAACGTCGTGCTCGTCGGGATCAAGACCCGGGGCGTTCCTCTTGCGGAGACGATACGTTCTCACGTGGAGGTAAACACGGGCGTGCGCCTGCCTTTGTACGAGTTGGATATCACCCACTACCGCGACGACCTGAATCGCGAGATCGAGGTGCGCAAAGCCCCTTCCGTCCGTCTCGACATCACGGGAAAGGACGTTATCCTGGTGGACGACGTTCTGTTTACGGGCAGGACGACGCGCGCCGCCATCGACGCCGTGTTTGCCGCGGGCAGAGCAAAGACCATCCGCCTTGCCGTGCTGGTGGACCGCGGGCACAGGGAACTGCCCATCCGCGCTGATTTCGTCGGAAAGAACGTTCCTTCTTCCCTGAAGGAGGAGATCGTCGTCAAGGTGGAGAGCGTGGACGGAGAGACGAGCGTCGCCATCTACGAATAAGAGTGAAATATCAGCCTATAAGCCGTTCGGTCAGCCGTTTTGCGATCGGACGGCTCTTTTTTTCCTCCACGGACGGAAGAGAGTTCTTTCCAGCAGAAAGAAGAGAAAGGCGCCGAGCGTGAAGACGGCAAAATATCCGCAGAGAAAAACGGGATAGGGCAGCGCTTCTTTCAAAGGTTTCAGAACGGGCAGGTTCGCCGTGACGTAAGGGCTCGTAAAAAACATATTGATCGTCTGTTCCGTCAGAGCGGGCAAGGCGAGGTTCACGACTTGCGCTGCGGCGAACAGACAGGCAAACGTTCCCGCTGCCCAGAACAGAGATCTTTTCTGCCGATCCGCACGATAGCGGGACAAGCGGCAGGCGCACGCCGCGCCCGCGGCGGTCATCACCGCGTGGTGTAGCATACTCTGTACGTTGATCCCTCCGTTCGTTCCGAAAACCCCGCCGGGAAAGAGGACGACGAGCAACCCCGCAAGCAGAGAATAAGTTGCGCTGTAAGCCGTTAAACCGTCGAAAAGTTTTCCTTTCCGCACGAAGAATGCGAGGGGAAAGACGTAGAGCGGAGTCGAGCAGAACTGAAAGGGAAAAGAGTACCAGGAATAACGGACGGGCAGAGCGGAAAAGGTGTAGACGAACTGTTTATATCCTTCTCCGATCCAGAGGACGAGAGAGGAAACGCCGTAGACGGCGCGCAGTCTTTTTTCTTCTCCGTCCGGGAGATCTTTCCGCACGAAAGCGACCGCCGCGACGCACGAGAATAAAGTCAGAAAAATCCACGCGAGATGAAAGCCGCCGTAAAAGTCGGGCGTCTTCATCCGGAACGTGATCGCAAGCGCGATTTCGTGCAGTTTTTCCATGTCAAGGATCCTCTTACAATCTATTATAGCACTTTTTCCGTCCGGACGCAAGTTCTGCGGGGAAATTTTTCGGGAAAGATCAAGCGCCCTGCCGGACACGGCAGGGCGCTTTGCCGCCCGATATTTCGCGGGCGTTTCGCCGGAAGGTTTCCTTCCTTTCAGAGGTCTTCGTATTCGTCCGTCGACCAGAGCCTTTTCCACGAGAGGAAAGGCGTTCCCTTTTCGTCGAAGGACAGGGGCAGCCAGACGTAATCCGCCTCGGAGGTGTTTTCGTCGGTCAGCGAGGGAAGTTCGGACTCGTCTATCGTCTTCCCGGCGGTCGGGGAGAAAAATCCGTAAAACGCCCGCCCGATATCGGGCATATCTTCGGGGAGATCGGTCAGCCAGCGGTCGCCGAGCGCGACGTAGAGGTCCTTTTTGAAAGGGTGGCGGAAAACCGAGGAAAACTGAGCGTGAAAGGAATTTCCTTTTTCCCTCGGTCCGACGTACGCCGAAAAAATACGGACGCAATGGGACTACGACGGAAACGGATATATGACGCAGAACGAACTTCTCCGTGCCGTTTACGAAGGCGTTTTCTACGGGCAGGGGCAGAATCGGGGCAATATTCTTTCCCTTTATAACGAGGTGAAATACAAGTATAACGATATTCTGGAAACGGGCGCGGCGGAAACGGACTACGAACCCTCCTGGAACAAAGGCAGAGTCGCGATGATGGAAGACGGCATGTGGCGGATTTCCGCGGAAAACGTCAACGTCGAGCGGAAATTCGAGTACGGGATCTTCCCGACGCCGCTCGCCGATTCCTCGACTTCCGCCGAATATTGCGCCGATTTCGAAACGGGTCTCGGGGCGTATAATCCGCCGATCTGCGAATCTTTCAACATCTGTAAACAGGCTGTCGAAACAAAAGGCGAAGCGCATCTCCTGGCTTCGAAACTGTTCCTGATGTGGATCACGAAGCCGGAAAACGTCGATCGTATGGTGGACGAACTCGCTGGGCAGAGCGTAGGCGCAGTGTACGGCTCGTCGATTCCCGCCGATATTTATGATTTCATCACGGGACCTTTCGCGAGGACTCCCAACTGTCAATGGACGACGGGCGTCACCGTCTCCACGCAAAAATCCATGTCCCGCTATTTTCAGATGTGGGTCTCCGGAAAACTGAGCGACGCCGATTTTCTCAAACGGTACGATTCCGGTCTGCACGAGGGAGCGGTCGATATGATCGGGGCGCTCGGCATCGACGTTTCCGGCTGGAAGGACGGTTACGATCCGTCTCATTCCTATTGAGTTTTTCCGCAGACCGTCTGTTCGCCGCAGAAATTTCGAAGTTTTTGCTTTCTGCCCTTGCCAAAACGCAATCGGCGTGTTATAATGGATCGTAAGAAAAAAGGAGAGAGTTTTCATGGCGATTCTGGTCAGCAAATGTCTTCTGGGCGAA
>CAMAJQ010000153.1 GCA_945835865.1 uncultured Clostridia bacterium | reverse complement strand
ATTCTGACTTTCAGGGACAAATACGGGGGAGAGGGGAAAAAGAAATTTCCGGCGGAGATCGACGGAAAACTCGCCTCCCGCATACGGGAAACGACGAAATACCTCTATCGGAAACTCGGGTTTATCGGCGTTATCCGCGTCGATTTCCTTCTCGACGGCGACAGGATCTACGTCAACGAGATCAATACCGTTCCCGGCTCTCTCGCCTATTATCTTTTCTGCCGGAGCACGGAGGAGTTTCCCGAGATGCTCGAAGAGATCGTCGAAGAGGGGATATCCGATTTCGAGGATTACGCCTCCAACGAATTCCGCTTTTCGGGCGGGGGAGACGTCTTCGGTCCGTCGATGAAAAAGAGGTGATTAACGCCTTTTTCCGTCGGGAAAAAGAAAGATTCCGGAAAGATACCCTCTTTCTTCCGGTTTTCGGTCGAAAAAAGGCGGATCGGAGAAAAAAGGGGAAAAAGTATTGACACTTTCTGAGCGATGTGGTATAATGGATTTCGGTAAAAGGCGATCGGGGCGGAAATCCGCATCCGGTCTGAACGGATGAAAACGCCCGATTCATCAATTTATCGGGCAGGTTCGGAGATCTTTACATGGCGTACGTGTATATTGCGGCGGGAATTTTGTCGACGGCGGCATTTTTCTTCGCTCATCTGCTGGCGGATAAAAAATTCAAAGGAGACAAACGGATACCGATGATCTTTTCGTCGGTATTGTTTGCTTTCTTTTTTTTGCGGTATCTCGGCGGAACGGACGAAATCGAAAAGACGGTCGGTCTGAATATCTCTTCTCCCTTCGGACACGAAGGGCAGTTTGCCACCGCCTTCTCTCTTTTTATCCTCTGGGCGGGTTACGCGTGCGTACACCTTCTCGTCACTTCGCCTTATTTCCGTGAGAACGTGAAGTGCATCGACGGGCTCGTGAAATATTTCGCCACCCCCGTCTTTCTCGTCCGTCTCGTTTTCATTCCTATGATCGCCGTTGCGCTCGACGGCGAAGAAGCCCTCTCGACCTTTTCTCCCCGGGAATTGTTCCACGCCCTCGAGATCGGCGTCGGGCTGTCAATATGCCTCGTGCAATGGAAAAAGGACCTGCGGGTCCGGTTTTCCCGCAAGGGGTTTCTGATCGGATTGGGCGTCGCGGCGGCGATGTTTCTCTTTTCGATGCCCGCGTGCGCGCCGCAGGTTCTCTTCGGATACGCTTCGGAGTCGATCAAAATCAAGGAGTTTTCCCTCACCCATCGTCTTTTCATCTACGCGGCATTCCTTTTTCCCGTCGTATTCTATTTTGCGTTGCGGAAATTCGATTACGAGACCAAGAGGTTCGCTCTGCTCTATCTGTCCCTCGCCGCCCTTACGAGTTATTGTTACGGTTACACGATGAAGACGTTCGTGCAGGTAACTGCGTGGCCTCTGCATCTCTGCAATACGGCGATGTTCGTCATTCCCCTCTGTCTGATGTTCAAGTGGGATAAACTTTATTATTTTACTTTGTTCATCAACGTGTTAGGGGCGTTTTTCGCCATGCTGATGCCGAACTATTCCGATTCCGTCAACGCGCTTTCCGTTTCCTGCGTCAATTTCTGGATCAACCATTTCTGCGCGTTTTTCATGCCCGTGCTACTCATCGCCTTGCATATTTATCCCCGGCCGAAAATACGTCAGTTCGTCTATTCGCTCACGGCGTTCGCCGTCTATTTTATCCTGATTCTTTTTATCAACGCCTGGTTTTCCAATTACGGCTCGGTCGACTTTTTCTTCCTCAACAGCGACTTTATCGCCGAAAAGCTCGGGAAATGGGCGGAAAATCTCCGTAACGTCGTCCTATCGTTCAGTGTGAACGGGCTGAAATTTACGTTTTATCCCGTTTACCAGGTCATCTTTTTCCTCGTCTACGTTCTCCTCGCGCTCGCGATGTGGTTTTTATACGAGCAGTTTTTCCAGGTGGGAGATCTCTATCTGGAAATGGGGGAGAGAAATAAAAAAATCAAAGCGGACAAACTCGCGCTCGAGGTCCGCATGGCAGGCAGAAATATGGATCAACCGGTCAATCCCGCGGGATCGGACAAGCTCGTTCTCCGCGGATTTTCAAAAAAGTATTCGACGAGCGACGTGTTCGCCGTCAAAGACGTCGACCTCGAGGTTTCGGGCGGAACCATTTTCGGTTTTCTCGGTCCCAACGGAGCGGGAAAAAGCACGATCATCAAGAGTATCGTCGGCATACAGACGATCACGAGCGGTTCGATCGAAGTCTGCGGTTACGACGTCGAGACGCAACCCGTCGGCGCGAAATTACAGACGGGCTTCGTTCCCGACCATTACGCTCTGTATGAAAATCTGACGGGGAGAGAGTACGTCAACTATATCGCCGATCTCTATCACGTTTCCGAAGAAGACCGCACGAAGAGGATCAACGAATACGTCGAGCGGTTTTATCTGACGCAGTCTTTCGACAATCAGATCCGCACGTACAGCCACGGCATGAAGCAGAAGATCACCATCATGTCCGCCCTCGTTCACAATCCCAAACTGTGGATCCTCGACGAGCCTCTGACCGGCCTCGATCCCGAAAGCATTTTTCAGGTAAAGGAATGTATGAAAAAACATGCGGAAGAGGGGAATATCGTTTTCTTTTCCAGCCATATCATCGACGTGGTGGAGAGGATCTGCGACAGGATTGCCATCATCAAGAAAGGGACCGTTCTCTGCGAGACGAGCGTGAAGGAGATCGAGGATTCCGGCGAACCTCTCGAAGATTTCTACATGCGCATGATCGGCGAGGTCAGACATGAATAAGGGCGTCAAGACGGGATTTTTCTCCCGCAGTTCGGGCAGTTCCCTGAAGGAATCTCTGTCCGTTCTGAAAACCCTCACGATGATGCAACTGAAGGAAAAGATCGATCTGAGTTACGTCGGAAACTTCCGCAAGACTCTTTTCAAGATCGTCTATTTCCTGCTCGAATTCGCCGCCGTTACGGCGATCTGCTTCCTTCTCTTTTATTTTGCAAAGATCTTCGGGATATTTTCTCTCGTCAACGACGTGCCGGTTTCCGTAGTGACCGTCGTGTTCACCGTCATGCTTCTGCTGTCCACGGTATTCAGCACGGTCAGCCTCGTGAAGGCACTGTATTTTTCGAGAGATAACCTCGTATTGCTGACTTTCCCCGCGAGACCTTCGCTTATCTTTCTTTCTAAAATCGCGGTATACTATATTTACGAAATCAGAAAAAACATTCTTTTTCTCATTCCGTTTTTCTTTGCGTACGGAATGGTGAAGGGGATCACGCCCGTCTACTATCCGTGGACGCTCTTTCTCTTTCTTTTCGTTTCTCTTTTGCCCGTTCTTTTCGCGGCGGTCTTATCCATTCCCGCCCTTTTCCTGACCGTGACGCTCCGGAAGGTCAAAGCGTTGCAGTACGGGCTTCTGATCGCGGCTTCGGTCGCCCTCGTGGCGGGGGTTTTCCGCCTTATTTCCCTGATTCCCGAAAATATCGATCTCGTGGCGACGTGGGGAACGACCTATTGGAAGATTCAGGACTTTCTGAACGGTTTCACCCGCGTTTTCGCTCCCTTTTACGGGCTGACCCAACTGATCGTCGGAAGAACGGTCGGTCTGACGCAGAAACTGTTCTCCCTTCGCACGCTCGCGTATTTTGCCGTTCTTGCGGGAGTCATTCTC
>CAMAJQ010000152.1 GCA_945835865.1 uncultured Clostridia bacterium | reverse complement strand
GAAGGCGCGACCGTCGAGCCGCTCGTCATCGAAACGGGCGTCTTCAAAACGACGACCGCCCTGACCAAACTCGTCCTTCCTTCGAGACTCGCGGAGTCGGTTTACGAAGAGAAGGGTACGGATGGCAGCGTGACCAAAACGCTTCACTTCGATCCCACCATTCTCGATTCCTGCACCTCGCTCGAGATGCTCGAGATGGTCGGTTCGGTCAAAGGGTATTACTCCGTGATCGACGGATTGCTCTGCAACGCCGACGGAACGGAAGTCATCTACTGCCCGAGAGGCAGAACGGAGCCCGTCACGTTTGCCGGCTCCATCAGCGTCATTCAGGAAGAGGCGTTCTATAAGTGCACCAAGATCGAAAAGGTCGTCGTTTCCGCAGGGATCGAAATGATCGGTAAAAAGGCGTTCGCCTCCTGCTCGAAACTGATCGATCTCACCTTCCTCGGAGTCGAGAGCGACAACCCGCTCACCATCTGCGAGACGGCGTTCCTCAGCTGTACCGTTCTCGAATCGGTCGTTCTTCCCGAAAACCTCGTCAGACTTGAGAAAAACGCTTTCGGCAGCACGTCAAAACTCCTGACGGTCACCATTCTCAGTTCGGGCGCGGGTACGGGCTCGGTCGAATTCTCGGAAGCGGCGTTCGGCTCGGTCACGACGAGTTCCTCGTCCATTCCGACGTATTACGTCAAAAACCTGACGATCGGCGCCAAAGTTCCCGTTCTGAACATCCCGAGTATCTTCGGGAATAAGATCACCCATCTCGAGGTCGATCCGTCCAACGAAAACTATTCCGCGAAGGAAAGCGTTCTGTACGACAAGTCGGAGACGCAGATCATCTTCTATCCCCTTTCCAAAGCGGGCGCGTTTACGATCCCCTCTACGGTCACGACCATTCCTTCGGGCGTGTTCCGCGATAACAAAGGTCTTACTTCCATAGAGATCCCCGCCTCGGTCACTTCGATCGGCGACTTCGCCTTCTACGGCTGCAGCGCTCTGACTTCCGTGGTCTTCGCCGCGGGAGACACTCCTCTGACGCTCGGCAGTTCGGTCTTCAGAAGTTGTTCTTCTCTCACGAAATTCACCCTTCCCGCGAGACTTGCTTCCACGGGAACGCACATCCTCGCGAGCTGTTCCAAACTGGAAAAAGTTACGGTGGAAGAGGGTGCGAAGAGCATCGGCAATTACGCTTTCTATTCCTGCTCCAAACTCAAAGAGATCTACCTGCCGTCCACCCTTGAAACGCTTGGCGAATGCGACGAAGACGGCAACATCGTCTCGATGAACGTGTTTGAATCCTCCAACTATATCGAGAAGATCGTCGTGGCGGAGGGCAGTGAACGGTTTGCGTCTCAGGACGGCATTCTCTACCTGGTCAAAGACGGCGTGATCTCCGACCTCATCGTATGCCCCGCCATGAACGGAGGCGTCGAGGGTGTCATCACCATTCCCGCCACGGTCACCAAGGTCTGGGACAAAGCCTTCTATTACAACAAGGCGGTCGCAAAGATCGTCTTCGAAGAGAGCGAGGACGAAGAACGCGAACTGACGCTCGGCACCTGGCTCTTCTACCAGACGACCAATCTCGTCGAAGTCGTTCTGCCTCACGGCGTGACCAATCTCTCCCGCGAAATGTTCTACCACTCGGGCGTGCAGAAGGTCAACGTTCCCAACACCGTCACCATGATCGAAGCCAACGCCTTCGACTATGCGAAGACGCTTAAGACCATCGTGTTCGAAGAAGGCGGAACCGAACCTCTCGTGATCGCGGACGCGACCACGACGAAGGGATCCCTTTCGTATCTTTACGCTCCCTTCTACGGTTGCGTCTCTCTGACGGAGATCGCCTTGCCCGAGAGGACGAGTTACATCGGCGCATACGGGCTGACTACGGGCAATTCTACGACGACCAACGTGTCGCAGATCAAGAGCATCCGCATTCCCTCTACGGTCACCGAACTCGGCGCTTACGTTCTTCAGTACGCGGCGAACCTGACCGAAGTGATTTTTGCGGAAGGAAGTCAGTTGACGGAAATCCCCGGTTACGCTTTCTACTATTGTACCTCTCTCCGCACGATTTCTCTTCCCGAGAGCGTGACGAGCATCGGACTTTACGCTTTCTCTCATTCCTCGTTGCAGGCAATCAGCCTTGCCGAAGGAATAACGGAAATCGGTTATAACGCCTTCTCTTATACCGCTCTGACGGAAATCACCATTCCCTCTACGGTCACGAGACTCGGCGGAAAGACGACGCTGACCGGCTCCACCATCGGCGGTTACACCTTCGCTTATTGCTACGACCTCGCGTCCGTGACCTTTGCGGAGGGCAGTCAGTTATCCTCCATCGAGTCCTACGCCTTCTACCACTGCGAGGCTCTCACCGCGCTGGAAATCCCCGACGGAGTCACTTCGTTCGGAAGCTACGTCTTCGGTTACTGCGGCATCACGTCCCTGACGATGCCTGCCGCGCTCACTTCGATCGGCGCTTCGGCGTTTGCGTATTCCTCCGTTCAGTCGGTGGTCATTCCCGCTTCGGTCACCTCGATCGGCGCTTCGGCTTTCGCTTACTGCAGATCGCTCGCCTCGGTGACTTTTGAAGAGGGCTGCACGGTCTCAAGCATCGGAAACTACGCTTTCCGGGATACCGCGCTCGAAAGTTTTGCCTTCCCCGAGACTTCGGCAAGCAAACTGACGCTCGGCACCGCGCTCTTCCAGAACGCGCAGAAACTCGTTACCGTTCACCTTTCTTCGGACGTGACTTCGGTCGATAACGTGTTCAGCGGCTGTTCGGCGATCGAAGAGATCACCGTCGCCGAAGAAAACCTCAACTTCTGCGTTGAAGAGGGCGCAAATATCCTCTATAACAAAGATAAGACGGCGATCCGTTACATTTTCGGTGAAAACAGCGGTGTGGTCGTCATTCCGGAAGGAACGGTCGAAATTTCCGCCCGCGCGTTCATGGGGCAGGCGGGTATGACGAAGGTCTATATTCCCGCGTCCATCCGGGCGATCGGAACCAACGCGTTCCAGAGTTGCTGGGGACTGGAAGAAGTCGTCTTCATGGACGGCTGCCCGAGTCTGACGACCCTCAATGACTACACCTTTGCGGATTGCTTCTCCCTGAAGACCATCACTCTTCCGACCTATCTTGCCTCGATCGGAAAGTACGTCTTCCAGAACTGTTCGGCGCTCACGACCGTCATCTTCGGAGACAGCGTCAAAAAGCTCGACAACTACGCCTTCGACGGAACGGCGTCCCTGACCGATATCGATCTGCCTTCCTCGCTGACGACGCTCGGAACTTACGTGTTCCGTAACAGCGGCATCACTTCCGTCGAGATCCCCGCTTCCATCAAGACCATCGGAAATTACGCCTTCTCCGATTCCTCCCTCAAGAGGATCACTTTTGCCAACGACGGAACGTCGCTGACTTCCTTCGGAAACTACGCGTTCAAGGGAAGCGAACTCGAATCCATCGTCATTCCCAAAAACGTGACGACTCTCGGAACCTATCTCTTCCAGAACTGCGAAAATCTGAGAGAAGTGACCTTTGCGGGCACCAAGATCAAAACCATTCCCAACTACGCGTTCGACGGCTGCACGTCGCTCACTTCGATCGAAATTCCTTCGGGCGTGAAGGCGGTCAACGGCTACGCGTTCCGTAACTGTACTTCTCTGAACAACGTCGTTCTGCCGGATTCGCTCACTCTGATCGGCACGGCG
>CAMAJQ010000151.1 GCA_945835865.1 uncultured Clostridia bacterium | reverse complement strand
CTCTTCACGATAACCTTGCGTTCAGGCTTATGAACGACCTGAATAAACACGTTTTTGACGTTTTCCATGATGCTTTTCTCCTTAAAAAGATTTCTGAATTTAACGCCGTAAGGAATGAACAGCGCAATCGGAACGGGAAAAAGCCGATATTCGCTCGGCGTCATTCCGAATTCGCGGACGAAAGACCTCGTAAAGCCGTCTACGCTTTCAAACCCAAGCGCCATTGCGATATCGGTAACGCGGCATCTTTCGGTTTTCAGCCGTTTTGCCGCTTCCGATAAACGCAACTTGCGGATATATTCCGCAGGCGGTATTCCCGTCAGCGCTTTGAATAACCTGTGAGCGTACCACGGCGAAAAACAAGCCCTTTCTGCAAGATCTGTCAGGGATATTTCTTCCGTTATATGCTCCAGAATATAATCCTGCATCGACTGCACAGCCAAAATCTTTTCGTCCACGCTTTCACCTCCTTCGACGTCGTATCCATGATATCAGAAAAACGAAAATAATGCTCGACTATTTTTGCGGAATTTCTACGTTTGCGTTTTTAGCGGAATGAAGAATTGAAAAGTCAGTCCGAGGGAAGCGCCCCGGAAGTTCAGACAAACTTCCGAAGGTGCATCCAAAGGACTGACTTTATCTTATATTCCTAATAATCAGTGCGATTCAACGGCAAATAAGCCGATTATCCGCCGATCTGCGTTTTCAGGCCGACCGCTTGCACGACGGCGAGAAGTTTTTGCATATGCTCTTTTTCAGGGGCAACGATATCCTTCATCGAGTAATCTCTTCCGAGCCCCGCATACTTATCCATACCGATCCGGTGATAGGGAAGCAGGTGCATCTCTTTCACGCCGATCGACTTCGCGAAGACGGCGATCTTACGGATATCCTCTTCCGTGGCGTTGACGGTCGGAACGACGGGCACGCGAACGATGACGTTTGCCCCCGTTTTCACGACTTTTTCGATATTGGCAAGAATGGTTTGATTGGACTTCCCCGTGAAAGCACGATGTTTTTCGTCGTCCATCTGCTTGATATCGGTCATATACAGGTCGATATAGGGAAGACATTTTTCAATAACGGAATACTCGGGGAAAGAGGTCGTTTCCACCGCAGTGGAGATACCCCTCTCTTTTGCCGCACGGAGCAGAGCCTCGGCGAAACGCGGTTGGGCGAAACATTCGCCCCCCGACAAGGTCATTCCCCCGCCCGAACGGCGGTAATACGCTCTGTCCCGTTCGACTTCCGCGAGAACCTCCTCCACCGTAACGTCTCTGCCGACGTCCTTGATCCTGCCGTTTTCCTTCATTTTTTCGGGAGCAAAATTCTGCGATTCAGGGTTGCAACACCACTTACAGCGCAGAGGGCACCCCTTGAAGAAAACGATCGTGCGGATGCCGTGTCCGTCGTGAATGGAAAAGCGTTGGATATTGAATATCCTGCCGCGGACCTTCAGGTCTTCCAGCATCAGAACCCTCCCTGTTCGGTACGATTAATGATATCCTCTTGCAGACTTCTGGAAAGAGAGGTGAACAGCGCGGAATATCCCGCAACGCGAACGACAAGCCCCTGATATTTTTCGGGGTGTTTCTGCGCGTCGCGAAGGGTTTCTCTCGAAACGACGTTGAACTGCATATGGCTTCCCTTGCGATCGAAATAGGTCTGCACGAGAGCGACGAAATCTTCAAGCCCGCTGACGCCCGCAAGCGCGGAGGGATGGAACTTCATATTGAAGAGGGTACCGTTGGACGCAATGCCGTGGTCGATCGACGAAACGGAGTTGCAGGAAGCCGTAGGACCTTTGACGTCTCTTCCCGCAGCGGGAGACACGCCGTCCGCAATGGGCGTAAACGCAAGTCTGCCGTCCGGAGTTGCACCCGTCTGCGCGCCGAGGGGAACGTTTGCCGAAACGGGATACATACCCGCCTGGTATTTGCCTCCTCTCGGGTTGGTGTATTTCTGAATTTCTTTGGTGTACAGATACGCGATTTTTCTCGCGAAGGCGTCAACTTCGGGAATATCGTTTCCGAATTTGGGAAGGGCTTGAATATCGGCGAGAAGTTTTGCGTATTTCGCCTTGTCCGCTTCTTTCGCAACGCCGTTTTTCACGGTGGTGAAGACGTCGGAAATTTCCTTCTGCGTCAGCGGTCTCTGTTTCTCGATCTGCCGGCAGATGGAAACCGTCAGTTTTTCCGCCTGTTCGTCGGTCAGCGGCTGTCCGTAATTGTGCAATAACGCTTCTTTGAAATCGGCAAGCGTATATTTGTGCTGTTCGAACACAAGGGTCTTGACCGCCCACATGCCGTCGGTCATATTGGCGACGCCGAAGCCCTGCGGACCGGTAAAGTTATAGACCGCACCGCCCTCCTGCACGCTCTTTCCTCTGCCGATACAATCTTCGATCATGGAAGAAAGGAAGGGAAGAGGACATCTCTCTGCGTGTGCGACGTCGATCGCGTTATCCGCGTCTACCATCAGTTCAACGAAATAATCGGACTGTTTTTTGTACGCATTATAGAATTCTTCAAAGGTGGTCATGTTCTCGACCGCACCCGTCTGAAGCCCGACTCTCACGCCCCCTTCGTAACCGTCCGAAAATACCATTTCCATGGGACGGAGGGTGTTGTAGAACGCCGCGTCGTGCCAGCCGTCCGTCTTGCCGGATTTCTGCGGTTCGACGCATCCGATGATGTTATAATCACGCGCGTCTTCCAGCGTAAGCCCTCTCGACATCAATGCGGGAACGATCACTTCGTCGTTGTAATAGGCGGGGAAACCGATTCCCGTGCGGGTCAGTTCCGCCGCGCGGATCAGGAAGTCGTGCGGGGATCCGTTCCATACCCTTACCGAGAAGGAGGGTTGCGGAAGGAAAACGTGCTCGGTCGCCGTGATCGTCATGAAGGAAAGATCGTTCGTCGCGTCGAGCCCCTCCCGGGTCTGTCCGCCCGCAATGAGGTTCTGGAACATGCTGTATCCGGCAAACCCCTCTGCCGAAGCGAGATCTCTGCACTTGTTGATATCGTTGAGTTTGACCCAGACACATTCGATCAGTTCCTGCGCCTGCTCTCTCGTCATACCGTTTTTGCGGCTGATTTCGTAATACGGGTACATATACTGATCGAATCTTCCCGGAGAAATGGAGTGACCGCTCGATTCGGTGGAAATACAGATCTGCACGAACCAGAAACTCTGGCAAGCCTCGTAGAAATCGGTCGCGCCGTAAGCAGGGACCTTGGCGCATACCGCCGAGATCTTCTCGAGTTCCCGTTTTCTCACGGGATCTGTTTCCTTGCCCGCAAGTTCTTTCGCAAGGCGGGAATAGCGGTTCGCATAACCGATGACCGCCTCGCAGGAGATGATGACCGCGCGGAGGAAAGCGCTCTTCTTGCAGTAATCGCCGTCTCCGACGACCAGTTTCTGAAGGGCTTCCTTCGCTTCCGCGATGATACCCGAATAACCTTCTTTCAACACTTTGCCGTAATCGACGGTAACGTGCCCGATCCCGTTATAGAAGTAGTTGCCCGGCGTAAAGATATTGTGCTCGATGGCGACGAGGGTCGCGTTCGTCATGTACGAAGTGGCGAGTTCGCTCGTCGTCTTTCCTTTCCAATAAGGAAAAACCTCTCTCAGTTTGCGCTTGGTTTCTTCCGAAATATAGAAGGGATCCGCAGAACGGGTCGCAACCGTGTCGAACTCCTTCTCCAGCCATTCGTAAGAAAACTCAGGGAAAA
>CAMAJQ010000150.1 GCA_945835865.1 uncultured Clostridia bacterium | reverse complement strand
TTCTTCCTCGACCAAATTCCGCGTCGTGGAACTTTCCGGAAAAACCGGTTACGTGTTATACAACGAAGCGGAAGACACCGTCTACCGTACGGTGGACGGAAAGTCCATGCTTACCCTCGACGGGGCGTACGAGGCGTCTTACGTCAAAGACGGCGTTACCGTCAAAGGCTATTATACCTCTTCCACTTCTCTCCTCGGCGGAACGATCTACACCATGCTCGCCGACGGGAAGGAATACAATTTCCTCGTGACTTCCAAGACGGAACAGGTCACCGACGACAGCGGCAACACGGTCACGCAGACGACTTACAGTTTCGTCGAAAGAGCGGCGGGTTACGCCGAATACTATCTGCACACCGCAAAGGGCACCTATTACGGACCTCTCTTCGTCGTGAATGACACCGAAGTCGGCGCGATGTCCGTGTACGGATACACCGTTTCCAAAACGTACGAAAAGATTTCCGAAGGAACTTTCGTCGAGCAGGACGGCAAGTACGTCTATACTCCCGTCAAAGATTATACGGATAAGATCGTCGAAGTCGTTCCCTATTACGAGGACGAAGACGCCGAAGAAAAAGTGATTGCCGGATACAGACACTATATTGCGGGCGAAACGGAAGAAAACGTTCTCTGGATGGTCCATTCGGTCAACGTGAAAACGCTCGATACCGTGACCTTCGGTCTCGGCACGGTCGTTATCGGATCGACTCCCTATCAGGTCAGTTACTGGTATTCTTCGACGGATAAAGAGGGTGCGGTTTCCGATTACGTCACCGTCTACGACGCCGCAAACGAAGGGGAGGGCGACCTGACCCTCGTCGGCGGTATGGCGATCTACAAGTCGCAGGGCAACGTGTTTACCGGTGCGTACGAGATCGCGGACGGCATGATGACCGTCTCCGTCTACGTCAACGGCAGCGTCGCAAATCTCTATCTTGAAATCGACGAAGAAAACAAGACGTTCAGC
This sequence comes from uncultured Clostridia bacterium, assembly GCA_945835865.1. GTDB lineage: Bacteria > Bacillota > Clostridia > Christensenellales > Borkfalkiaceae > UBA10281. Next base: position 2,786 of record CAMAJQ010000150.1, on the reverse strand, counting down.
GCGCTGAAGACCTCGCCTTACGTCATGTACGTCCGTTACGCGGACGGCACGACCAGCAAGGCGGAAACGCTCAGCGTCGACGGCAAGGGCGGTGCGGTCTACACCGTGACGACGGTCGATCCCGAGGGACAGACGCAGAATAAGACGGTGAACGGAAAAGTGGAGGAGACGGGCGAAACGACGGCGTTCGGGTCGGAGATCATGCGCTTCGTCGCGGAGACCGAAGAGGATTCCTTCCGTTATATCCGCCTTCAGAATTCGAGCAATTATTTCTTCACCAGATACGAGGGGACTTACGCGGAAGAATATATCTCCGCAGACGGGATCCTCACGCTTGACGGCTTCACCTTCATGGCGAAGTACGTGGCGGCGGACGGAACTTCCGTTCAGGGGCTTTACACCGTCGTCGAAGAAAACGTCATCCGCATCATCGGCGAGGACAGATATTATTATTTCGACGTCAGCGCGGATTCCTTCACCAAGCGCGGGGACGAATACGGCACCTATCTCTATATCGATAACGGCTATTTCAAAGGGTATTATTTCTACTTCGACGGATACAGCGTGCTGACCGTCAGAGAGATCGTGAAGAACGGGGAAGGCGAGAACGAACTCGTCGTCGTGACGGAGGGAACTTATTCCGTCTCCGGAAATTCGGGCGTTCTGCAGTACACCGTCGGGGCGGAATCCTTTACGCTCACGGGCGTCTTCACGACGATCGTCATTTCGGACACCGAATACCGTGCCTTCAAGACCCTTCACGAAGAAGTCGTTTCCACTTACGTCAACCCCAAAGACTGGTCCGTCCTGATTCTCGACAGCAAGGGCACGGCGACCAAGTACGACAGCGAGGGCAGAAAGGACGTCGGCACCTATACGCTGATCACTTCCAACCTGCTTTACTACGTCAACGGCGAAGAATCCGACGCCTGCATTTACGAGTTTGACAAGACGACCGGAACGGCGACCATGAAGACCTTCCGGGAAAGAGGGTATTACACGAGCGAACTCGAATCCCTCCTGTTCTCCAAATACGGCTTCGCCATCTTCAACGGAAAGACCCGTTATTATTACACGACGGAAGGTTCCGAATACGTCATTTACCATCAGCCCGAAGAAGGCGAAGATCTCGACGGTCTGACCGTGAACGAATACGGTTTCGTCAGAGAAGAGTTCGGCGAATTTTCCGACGTCAAAGAATACAAGGGCAAGACCTATTACCGCAATTCCGGCATCGCTCTTTCCTTCAACCGCAATACGGTGACGGGCGCGGACGGCAAACAGATTCCCGATCCTTCCTATAAGGTCCTTTACAACACCAACGCGGACGGAACGAAGAACTACTGCACCTTCGAGATGCTGACCTTCACCCCGTCCGGCGAAGACGTGTTCAGCGTGGATTGCGTCGTATCCGTCGACGTGAACGGAACGAAGTCCTCCCTCCAGGGAAAGGTCGTCAAGGAAAAGAAGGAAGACGGAACGTACGAGACCTATCTGATGATCGGGCTCAGCGTCGGTTACTACCGCTTCGACCTCAACGTCGTCTATCTCGGCGAAACGGAGGACGGAGATTCTCTTTCGACTTACAGCATCACCGGACTGAAACGGGTCATTTCGGCTCCTTCCTACCAGTTCCTTCATACCTATTATCTGCTCTATGCGTACTTCGGAAGTACGATGGGTTACACCAACCAGATCGGTTCTATTGAAATCGTTTACGAATACGACGCCGAAGGCGAAATGACCGAATCTTACGTCAACGGGTATTTCGGATCGCAGAGCAATCTGATCGACGTCAACGGCAGGATCGTCACCATGGAAAAGGCGACCTTCACCTACGACTCTTCGACGGGGATCTATACGGCGGAATTCAAGGTGAAGCCTTACGAGGCTACCGAGGAAGGGGAGGTCCTTCCCGATAACGACGAGTATACCTACCGTCTGTATTTCGGCGTCAAGAAACATCAGGCTTACGTCAATATGTACGGCTACAGCGTGTACGGGTTCACCCGCGTTCAGACGTTGACCGACGAGGCGAGCGGATGCGAAGTGACGGTGGAGAGAATGATCTACTCCGAAGTCAGCGCCGACAGTTATCCCGCCGGATCCATCTTCGGCATCTCTCTGAAAAAGAACGGCGAGGACGTGAAATACGACGTCCGCGTGATGAGAGACGGCGTCTGGAGCATCGCGGCGAGAGAGTACGCCGAGGACGGAACGACCATCGTCTCCACGACCTATTACACCGTCAATCTGAAAGAGAAAGTGTCCGGCGAACTCGGCGAAGAGAGCAAAATCGTTCCCGCATACGAATCCGTAACGGTGACGGAAACGAAGATGAAGACCTATTACACCGAGGACGGAAGTATTTACGTCGACGTGAACGAAGCCGGCGACGACGTGGCGATGCTCTGCATCTATAACAACGGAAAACCGACTTATTACGCCGTTTCGAAGACGGAAAAAGACGAGAACGGCGTCCTGACCGTCACCGTTTCGGACGGAACGGTCTACAAGGTTGAGATCAAAGACGGAAAAGCCGTCGTGACGAAAGTCGAGACGGAAAACTGACGGATCCCTGCACGCAGCCGGAAAACCCGGCTGCGCGCAAGGAAAACGACGGGCGAAAAATGCCGACGCAAAACGGGGGAAAAAGGGAAAGGAATTTTTCTTTGCCTCCTTTTGCGTCGGAATTTTTTATTTTCTCTCATTTTCGTTTTCCCGGACCGAAGTGTTAAAAATTGTGCTTATATCACCTATAAGTACAGATTATATCTTGCTTTTTC
>CAMAJQ010000149.1 GCA_945835865.1 uncultured Clostridia bacterium | reverse complement strand
ACACGGCAGAAGAGGAAGGAAAAAATTCTCTCCGTATCTCTGAAGCATTTCATGCGTTTGCCCGTCCCCCGTGATGCGGTAATAGGCGCACAATCCCCTGACAAGCCAACTGTTCCCGGAGAGTTGTTGTTCGTTTACGCACGAATAATCGAGGAGTTCTCCCATATAACCGTCCCGATTGATCCTGAAAGGCAATTCCCGGACGATTTCGGAAGCCTGTCCGAGCACGGAAGGATCCCCTGTGGAACGGTATTGCGCGCAGAGAGCAAGAAGATCCCTTCCCTGCCAATCCCCCGGCCAATCGAGCCCCAGCCCGAACACGCCGGGCGATCGGTATTCATCGCTTTTCAGCCGTAAAATATTTCTGTCTATTCTTTTTTTTAAGTCTCCGGTTGCAAAAACCATAGTGATACCTTTCCAACGTCGAGTATAATTTCTTATTTCATAAAAGAGATTCCGTTAAGCCGTCCCGTTGACGCGGGACGGCTCTTTCGGAAGATATCGGTTTTTACGCGATTTTGGTCAGTTCGTAACTTACCGAGGCGAGATAGACCTTACCCGTGGAATCGGGAAGATACAGCGAGAAGAAATCGACGTCTTTCGTTGCTTTCCATTCGATCGTGACATTCTGGTAACCCGTCTTATTTGCCACGATATCCAGGAAGACGTTGTTATCGATATTGATCATCAGTCTGCCCGTACATTCGACGACGTAGACGCAAACGGTGATTTTATAAGTGCAGCCGTTTTCCATCGTGCCGGCACCGCGGAAGAGTTCAAGCGTCTGATTTGCCGCGCTCGTATTGAAATAGATCGCGGAATTTTCAAATCCTGCGTAAGTGTTAAGCGCACTTCCTCCGACGGTCACCTCGCTGCAGGTCACGGACTGACCTTTGTTTCCGAGATTGAGTTCGGAAGCCGCTTTCGACCAGATCTTTCCGACTTTATATCCGTTCGGGGTCGAGGAGGTGTCCTGACGAGCTTCGGCTTTGACCGTGATATCGCCGATATAAATGGGAGAAATGGATCCGTTATACAATCCGATATTGACGTAATTCTCCGCTCCCGTGAAGGAATGCGTGAACGTTGCGGTTCCGTTCACGGTTGCCATCTGCCAGGCTCCCGCCTGATTTCCGGCGCCGTCCGTGAAGAAGATATGCCATCCGACCGAGTTTTCTCCGTAGACTTTCATCGTGACGGTGAAAGTATAACCGCTGTCGGTGCAGAGATTTTTAAGTGCGCCGAAGGTGATGACCTGAGTCGTCGCCTCAATGATATACTGAGAATTAAATCCGTTTTCAGCGGTCAGATAAGCAGCCTGCTGTTCCGTCAGTCTTTCGCTCGCAACGACTTTGGTCTTATCAAGATAAAGCGCAGATCCGTTCAGAGAAGTATAATTGTCATCGGCTCCGGTCAGGGTATAACCGTTTTCCGCAGAAGCCTCCTCAATGGATACGACCTTCGGCGTTCCCGTCCTGGTGACGGTATCGGTCACGACTTCTTTGATCGTGAAGGAGATGTTGTCAATGGCGATGACGAAGTTTTCGTAAGAATAACTGCTGTCACCCGTATAGAAGAAAATTCTGAAGTGCCAGGTTTTGTTTTCGTCGAAAGTCTTATTCGTCGTAAATTCGACGTGCTTGACTTCACCCGTTCCGCCGAGTGCAAACTGCTGGTTTTCACCGCTGTTGTCCCCATCGTAAATGAAGGAGAAGTAAATGCCGGAAGGAGCCGTTCCGCTTACGACCTTGATATCCATGGCGATCGTCCATTTACCGGATTTGATATAATTGTCGAGCGTGCCGAACCAGAAACCGGTGTTCGTGTTCCACGCGCAGGAACTATAATCGATAAACAGAGAGTTTCCCGCAACGGAATCGCTCGTCGACTTGACGCTCGCGTGGGGTTCGCCGGCAGCAGTACTGTAGGAGAAGCCCTTCGCCAATGCGCCGGAATATCCTTTTGCAAAGTTTTCGGTATACTGCAACGATTTCGTCAGATTGTCGATATCGCCTTCTCCTTCGGCGAGAACGGTCTCGTCCACCACGGGCGTAACGGTCACGAAAATGAACGTTTCGGTTTCATTTTCCGCTTCGTCTGCAGCGTAATAGGAGATTTCGTATTCCCCTGCCGTTTCGGATGCAAACTGATATCCCTCTTCGACGGGAGTGACGGTCGCTCCTCTCGTGGTTACGCTCACTTCGATTTCAACTTCGCCGTCTTTGTCGTCGATCGCCGTGGCGGCAGGAAGAAGGAGCGTTTGTCCCGCAACGACGGTATAATTGTCTACCTTTCCTTCCGCAAAGTTGATCTCGGGAGCCGTCGTATCCTCTTCCGGTTGCGATTCGGACTCCGATTCACTTTCCGGTTCCGACTCGTTGACCGATTCGGTCACGGAAGTGCTCTGGCTTTCAGGTTCGGATTCCTGGGTGGAACCGTTTCCGGATCCCGTACACGCGACGACGGAAAACGCCAACACAACGGACAGGATCGCTGCCAACAAAAGTTTGCTTGCTTTCATCTTTTTTTTCCTCCGAAAAATTATTTATCTCTTGCGGCCCCCTTTCAAAGGTCCGCTTCAGATCTTCTTACGTCGGAGCCCCGCACCGGAGACCCCTTCAAAAAACGTCATTCAACGAACGTAAAGGTCGGCATCTTTGCTGTTTTCGTCTTATACGTCTCCACGAAATGCGGAACGTTTGCAACCTGAATTCTCTTTCTGCCGATATCGTCGCGGTCGCTGTCCATGAATACGAACGCCATCGCGATGCTCTTCCCTTCTCCGATCGCCTTCTCTGCGTCGGTCAGCAGAGAAAACGGTAGGAACACCTCTCCGGAGTATCCGTTCTCGCGAAGGATAACGCCGACGGAGATCATGCTCTTTCCCGCGACGATCCTCTCGTTCGTCCTGACCTCGCTGAAGGTGTAAGGCGTAGACCAGGAAGGAACGACGGAAAGCTGCAACACGTCTCCTTCGTTTTTATAAAGCTGCAGGTCTGCGTTGGGCATATCGGTAATCGTAGAGAAGAAGAACTCGAAACAATCCCCTTCCCAGAAGTTTGCGATCGTCTTGAAATCGAGTTTATCGTCGTATACGTCAAACGCAAGATAGATTCCTTCGTCCGACCATGCGATTTTACAGGAAAGAACGCGGAAAACGTCTTTGTAATCGTCGTAAAGGATCTCGTCGCCCGTCGTGAGGCTCGATCCGTCCATTTCGACGACGCTGCCGATCGAATCCCATTCGGCGATATTGCCGTCCACGGTGACCGTTCCGACGGGAATCCTGGACACGTTCGTATTGACGACGTTCCCTTCTATCACCTGGAATTTCAGATTGATATTGCCGCTTAAAAGGATATCGCTTTCTTTCGTCATTCCCGCCGTGACGATACCCGAGAAGGTGTCGGAATCGTTGGTATTGTAATTATAATTCCCTTCGATCGTCACTCCCGCGCAGTTGTTGAGTTCGATACAGCATTCCAGTGAATCGTAAGCGAATACGCGGGCGGAATTATAGAAGAGATTGTCCTTCACCGTAGATTCTCCGACTCCTCTGAGGCTGATCGAAGCGTTTCCGGAATTGGAGAAATAGTTGTTTTCGATCGTGATATCTTTGACCGTTCCCGCAGGCGCAACGACGGCTTCCGATCCGATCGCAAAGCAGGAGATATCTCCGCGTAGACCTTCCGACAGAAGATATCCGTTATTGATGAACTTATTGTTCTTCACGGTGATATTTCGCGGAACCGTCGTCTCGTTATACATATCCAGAGA
>CAMAJQ010000148.1 GCA_945835865.1 uncultured Clostridia bacterium | reverse complement strand
AGTTCTTCTTCATGTCTCTTCTTAAGTTCAATCTTATTCATATTTTATCCTCTTAAATCCATGGATGGAAATGTGGTCCATGAATAAATCTTCCACCTCTAATGATTTTGTGAATACCTAATAGTGTGCTACACTTTAATAAATATCATATGCAAATCATATTCTTTAAAAATAAAGATTTCATTATCAGAATCTATCATATCAAAGCGTTTCAGAAAACGGGTTTTTGAGGTATTTTTACTTCCTTCCCGTGGAACCGAACCCGCCTTCCCCGCGGACGGTTTCCGAAAGGGAGTCTTTCACCTCGTATTCCGCATGCAGAAAGGGTGCGACGACCAACTGCGCGACCCGTTCACCCGCGGCGACCGTCTGGACGGTCCCCGACTGGTTGTACAGGGCGACTTTGATCTCTCCGCGGTAATCGCTGTCGATCACGCCCACTTTATTCGCCGGGGCAAGCCCACGCTTGGTCGCAAGACCGCTCCGCGCATATACGAGACCGACGTAACCCTCGGGGATTTCCATCGCGAGCCCCGTCCCGATCAGAACGGTTTCGCCGGGGGCGATCGTCACGTCTTTTTCCTCTGCGGAATAGAGATCCCCTCCCGCGCTGAACGGACTGCCGTACGTCGGCACGACGGCTCTTTCGTTGAGTTTTTTGACGGCGATTTTCACGGTTTTTCCTCCCATAACGTTATTTCCCCGCTTTGCAGCGTTTTCTTCATATCGATCAGCCTCTGATTTTCCGATCCGCGGAAAAGGAGAGAAATATTGTATTTTTCTTTTTCAAAGCGCCCGTCGACAAGCACGTCCGTAAGTCCGAGAATACGGTTGCACGTATCTCCCGACGCGCGGCTTCCCGAACGGAGTTCTTCCAGCGTAAATCCGGAATAGATCCAGATCGTCTTATCAGGGTACTTTTCTTTGACCTTGCGGACCAACGACAAAACGCCTTCCTGGTTTTCCGGTTCGAAAGGTTCTCCCCCGAGCACGGTCAGACCCGAAACGTAATCGGGTGCAAGACTATCCACGATTTGTCTTTCCGTTTCCTCCGTAAAAGGATTCCCGTAAGAGAAATTCCACGTTTCCCGATTAAAACAATCCTCGCAGCAATTCCGGCACCCCGAAACGAAAAGCGAAGTTCTCACGCCGACGCCGTCGGCGATATCGCAATATTTGATATTCGCGTAATTCATATTCTCTCCCGAACGCCCCGTGCGGGACCGTTTGACGGAACCGCATCGGATCTCATTCTTCCGGCGTCGGCAGGCGGTCCGCCCGTCCGACGATGTGAAAAAGCGGCGAAGAACTTCGCCGTTTTCCGTTTTGTACTTTTTCCGCCCGTTCCGGCGAATCGGTTTCAGAAAGCGGAAGATCAGAGATGCAGCACTCTGTCCTTGATCTCCTGCGTTCTGCCCTGATTCCAGAACTGCGTGCCGATATACCCGCAGGTGCGGCGGGCGACGTTCATTTTGCTCTGATCTCTGTTCTTACAGTTCGGGCATTCCCAGAGCAGTTTTCCGTCCTCTTCGACGATGACGATCTCGCCGTCGTACCCGCACACGTGGCAGAAGTCGCTCTTGGTGTTCAGTTCGGCGTACATGATATTGTCGTAGATATATTTCATGACGGAAAGAACGGCTTCCAGGTTGTTCTGCATATTGGGCACTTCCACGTAACTGATCGCCCCGCCGGGAGAAAGCTGCTGGAATTCGCTTTCAAACTTCAGTTTGGTGAACGCGTCGATCTTTTCGCGCACGTTCACGTGGTAAGAATTGGTGATATAGTTATGATCGGTCACGTCCTCGACGATACCGAACCTCTTTTGCAGGCATTTCGCGAACTTATACGTCGTGCTCTCCAACGGGGTGCCGTACAGCGAATAATCGATGTTTTCCGCCGTCTTCCATTCCTTGCACTTATCGTTCATCTTCTGCATGACGGCAAGCGCAAAAGGCTTGGCTTCCGCGTCGGTGTGCGAACAGCCCGTCATGTACTTCACGCATTCGTAGAGCCCCGCATAGCCGAGAGAGATGGTAGAATACCCGCCGTAAAGCAGTTTATCGATCTTTTCTCCTTTTTTCAGCCGCGCGATCGCGCCGTACTGCCAGAGGATGGGCGCGGCGTCCGAAAGGGTTCCGCAAAGGCGGTCGTGACGGCATCTCAGCGCGCGGTGGCAGAGTTCCAGACGGTCCTCGAAGATCTTCCAGAACTTTTCCTGATCCCCGCCCGAAGACAGCGCGACGTCGACGAGATTGATGGTGACGACGCCCTGATTGAATCTGCCGTAATATTTCGGCTTGCCGTTTTCGTCGACGTAAGGAGTCAGGAAACTCCTGCAACCCATGGCGGGATAGCAATGCCCTTCCCCGTTTTTGTCGACCTTATATTCGAGCATCTTCTTCTCGGAAATATAATCGGGAACCATGCGTTTCGCCGTACATTTCGCGGCGAGTTTCGTCAGATAGTAATAGGGATCTCCCTCGTGAATATTGTCCTCTTCAAGAACGTAAATGAGTTTGGGGAAAGCCGGGGTCGTCCAGACGCCCGCCTCGTTCTTGACCCCTTTGTAACGCTGATTGAGCGTCTCTTCGATGATAAGCGCGAGGTCGTGTTTTTCCCGCTCGTCCTTGGCTTCGTTGAGATACATGAAGGTCGTGACGAAAGGCGCCTGTCCGTTGGTGGTCAGCAGGGTGACGACCTGATACTGAATGGTCTGGACCCCTCTGCTGATCTCGTCTTTCAGGCGTTTTTCGGTGATTTTATCAATGGTTTCCCCTGTGACTTCGACCCCCGAATCCTCAAATTCGGAAATGACTTCGCTGCGGATCTTTTCGCGGCTGATCTGAACGAAAGGCGCGAGATGGGTCAGCGAAATAGACTGCCCCCCGTATTGGTTGGAAGCAACCTGTGCGATGATCTGCGTGGCGATGTTGCAGGCGGTGGAAAAACTGTGCGGTTTCTCGATGAGCGTTCCGCTGATGACCGTCCCGTTCTGCAGCATATCTTCCAGGTTGACCAGATCGCAGTTATGCATATGCTGAGCGAAGTAGTCGGCGTCGTGGAAGTGGATGATGCCCGCCTCGTGCGCGTCTACGACGTCCTTCGGCAAAAGGATCCTCTTCGTGATATCCTTGCTGACCTCGCCCGCCATATAATCGCGCTGAACGCTGTTGACCGTCGGATTTTTGTTGGAATTTTCCTGCTTGACTTCTTCGTTGTTGCATTCGATCAGGCTCAGGATCTGTTCGTCCGTCGTATTCGACTTGCGGACGAGCTGACGGGTATAACGGTAGGTGATGTATTTTCTCGCGACCTCGAAAGCCTTCAGGTCCATGATCTCGTTTTCCACGATATCCTGGATCTCTTCCACGCTGAGCGCGCGCTTTCTTCTCGCCGCAATCCCCTCGACGCGCTCTCCGATGCCTTCGATCTGCGCTTTGGTCAATCTCTTTCTCGCGTTCACTTCGTTGTTGGCTTTGACGACCGCCGCAATGATTTTATTTCGATCGAATACGGCTTCGGCGCCGCTTCTCTTAATGATTTTCATACCGTTGTTCCCCTTTGTTTGAAATGCGGGAATAGTATATCACACTCCCCGTCTTTTCGCCTGTTGTATCTGCAACATTCCAAAAAATATTTCCGAAAAAATTTTTGAAAAACACTATATATTGTATTGACAAGCAAAAACTATGCAAAATATTGTGGAAAAAGAAAAAATGATGCCGAAGCATCATCATCCGGATTCCCGCCGTCCGGCCGCCGCTTTTCCGGTGCGGAAAACCAAAGTTTTTCCGCCCC
>CAMAJQ010000147.1 GCA_945835865.1 uncultured Clostridia bacterium | reverse complement strand
GAGCATGGACTCGACCGAACAATCCACCGCCACGTGCGCCTCGTAACTTCTCTTCACGTCTCCGGGCTTGAGCACTTCGCCTGAAAAACCGAGAAATCCGAATTTGGCGGGGATGGACGAATCGCAGACGATATCCGCCGTTTTCCCGAGGGAAACGAGCGCCGCTTTGAGCGCGGAAGCGCAACCGAGCGTATCCCCGTCCGGTCGGCTGTGACAGAAAATCAACGCGCTGCCGAAAGGAGCGAGCGCGGAGGAAAATTCTTCAATCGTCATTGCGTTCTCCTTCGTCGGAATAGGTGATTCCGCTCAGGATCTCTTCGATCCTCTGCCCGTAGGCGGAGGATTCGTCGAGAAGAAAAGTAAGTTCCGGCACGGTGCGGATGCGCATGACGGCGGCGAGTTCTTTTCTCACCTGCTTTGCCGCCCGCTGAACGGCGGCAAAGGTCGATTTGCGCTTTTCTTCGTCGGTCGAATAGACGGACACGTAGACCTTTGCGTATCTGAGGTCGTTCGTCACGTCCACCTCGAGAATGCTGAACATCTCCGATATTTCCGGATCTTTGACTTTGTTTTTTAAAATGTCGTATATTTCGCGCTGTAATTCGCTGTTTAATCTCTGTTCGCGTTTTCCTTTCATTTCGTTCTCCGGATAAATAGCACGGGGCGGCGCGAAAACGCGTCTGCCCCGTCTGTACGCTATACGACGGGTTTCACCTCGATGATATAGCTTTCAATAAAATCTCCGATTTTGATATCGTTGAAGTTTTCAATGGAAATACCGCATTCAAAGCCCTGAGAAACTTCTTTCACGTCGTCCTTGAACCGTTTGAGCTGATTGACGTTGCCTTCGCAGATCATCACGTCGTCGCGGTAAATGCGAAGTTTTCCGTTTCTCACGATCTTGCCTTCGGTCACGTAGCAACCGGCAACCATTCCGACGCCCGTGATCTTGAAGGTCTGGCGAACTTCCGCCTTGCCCATGTAGATCTCCTGCGTCTTGGGAGCGATAAGCCCTTTCATCGCGTTGGTCACGTCGTCGATCGCCTCGTAGATGATACGGTACAGGCGCACGTCGACTTTACTTCTCTCCGCAAGGGCCTTCGCTTTGGAGTCGGGACGCACGTTGAATCCGATGATGATCGCGTTGGAAGAATCGGCGAGCATGACGTCCGTTTCGTTGATCGCGCCGACCGCCGCGTGAACGACGTTGACTTTGACCTCCTCGTTGGACAGTTCGGAAAGGGATTGTCTGACCGCTTCCACCGACCCCTGAACGTCGGCTTTGATCAGAAGATTGAGCGCCTTCAGGTTGCCGTCGGAAATCTTGGAGAACAGATCGTCGAGAGAAACCTTCTGCGTCTGTTTGATCATTTCCTCTCTCTCTTTGTTCTTTCTCTCCTGCGCGACGAGTTTGGAAAGTTTATCCTGTTCGACCGCAAAGATCGAATCGCCCGCGTTCGGCACTTCGTCGAGCCCCAGGATGGAAACCGCCATGGACGGTCCCGCCTCTTTGACGGTTCTTCCCTTGTCGTCGATCATGGCTCTTACCCTGCCGGTGATCGTCCCTGCGACGAGGTTGTCGCCGGTATGAAGGGTACCGTTCTGAATGAGTACGGTTGCGACGGGTCCCTTGCCTTTGTCGAGTTTTGCTTCGACGATCGCGCCTTTCGCCATGCGGGAAGGATTCGCTTTGAGTTCCTTGACGTCCGCGGTCAGGATAATGGTTTCAAGCAAGGAGTCGATGCCTTCGCCCGTCTTTGCCGAAACGGGTACGAGGGCGACGTCTCCGCCCCATTCCTCTACAAGTACCGACTGATCGGCAAGTTGTTTTTTCACCCGTTCGATGTCCGCCTGCGGTTTATCGATCTTGTTCGCGGCGACGATAATGGAAACCCCTGCCGCCTGCGCGTGGTGAATGGCTTCGATCGTCTGCGGCATGATACCGTCGTCCGCCGCGATGACGATGACGGCGATGTCGGTGATCTGCGCCCCGCGCTGACGCATGGCGGTGAACGCCGCGTGTCCGGGCGTATCGAGGAAGGTGATCTTTTCGCCGTTGATCGAAACGGTGTACGCGCCGATATGCTGCGTGATGCCGCCCGCCTCGGTCGCCGTGACGTTTGCGCTTCTGATCTTGTCGAGAAGGGAGGTTTTTCCGTGGTCGACGTGCCCCATGACGGTGACGACAGGAGGACGCTTGACGAGATTCTCTTCGGCGTCGGAAGCCTCGTTGAACGCCTCGTTGAGAACGTCCTCGGCAGTCTTGTCGAGTTTGAGTTCGAGTTCGATGCCGAGATCGGCGGCGATCACGCCCGCGGTATCGTAATCCACCGAGTCGTTGATCGTCTTCATGATCCCTTCCTTGAATAGTTTTTTGGTGATCTCGATCGCGGAGATCCCGAGTTTTTCGGAAAGTTCCTTGATGGGAATGATCTCTTTGTTAATGACAGCCCTTTCGATTCTGACCGTCTGCGTCTGTTCGGCTTTTTTATCCTTTTTGACGCGGAGTTTTCTGTATCCGGTCTTGTTTTCGTCAAAGTCTTCTACGCTGACCTGCGTTTTGATGAGCGATTTTTTATTGATCGATTTCTTGTCGTCGTAACTCTTTTCGCTTCCCTTCTTCTTGTTCCCGAACGATTTTCCCGTATCCTTCGGAATAAAGGTGACCTCGACGGGCTTTTTGCCTCCCGGTCCTCCGGCAGGTCTCGGCCCTCTCGGGAAAGTTCCGCCCGCGGCTCCCGCAGGTCTCGGGGGTCTGTCTCCCCTTCTGCCGTCCTGCGGAACGTATTCTCTTCTCGTCTGAGGCTTGCCGTCTTTTCCGTAGACGGTTCTCGTTCTGGTCTGTTCGCTTTTCGGCTGTTGGCTCGGGAGTTTCACGAGGTCGGGATCTTCCCCTCTCGCGATCGCTTCCTTTCTCTTCTGTTCGAGAATTTTCGCCCTCGCCTCGGCGAGCGCTCTCGCCTGCGCCTCTTCGACTGCCTTTCTGCGGGCTTCTCTTCTGGCTTTTTCGTCCAGAACGGGATCGGGTTTCTTTTCGACGGGAGCATCGGAGACTTCTGCTTTTGCAGGTTCCGCACCCTTCTCTCCCTTTTTGCGGTCAGCCGGTTTTTCCTTCTGCTTTTCGGAAGAAACGGATTTGTCCTCCTTCTTTTTCTCCGAAGGCTGCTGCGCAGGTTCCGTACGGACGGGCGCTTCGGGCGCTTTTTCTTCCTTTTTCGCCGCGGGCTCCTCTTTGACGGAAGAAGTATCCTCTGCGGAGACGGGTTCGCTCTCCTTCTTTCCGCGAATCGCATCTTTCGCCGCCGTTTTCTTTTCCCCGGAACCCGTTTTCTTCTCTTTCTCTTCGGGGGCGGAGACGGTCTCCTCCGCCTTGCTATGTTCCTCTACGGGAGACGCGGGAAGAACTTCCGCGGGAGACGAAACGGTTTCGGGCGAAACGTCTTCCGCCGCGTTGCCTGCCGCTTCTTCTGCGGCGCGGGCTTCCGCTTCTTCCCTTTCCTTCTGCGCCGCCGCGGCGGCTTTCAGTTCGCGGTCCTTCTGGGCAATGCGCTTTCCGATGGCGACGGCTTCGGCACCGATGGCTTTCACCTTCGACTTCAATCCTTCGATCTCGCCGGAAATCGCGCTGATTTTCTTTAAGTTTTTGAAAATATCTTCTCTTTTCTCTTCCATATTATCCCTTATGGCCTCCCGTTAAACCCGTAAGTTCTTCTTCCTGATATTTCACGATCGCTTCCGCGAGATTTTTGTCCGTCACCGCGGCGATTTTCAGATTGGGTACGTTCGTCAGTTCCCCGAGCGTCTGTTTTACCGTTTGCATC
>CAMAJQ010000146.1 GCA_945835865.1 uncultured Clostridia bacterium | reverse complement strand
CCGCAGAGCGGAGGACGGGGAGAGTATCGTCACGCTCGACGAAAAAGAGGTCGAACTGACCGAAGAGAACCTGCTCGTCTGCGACGGAAGAAAACCGGTTGCGCTCGCGGGGATCATGGGCGGCGCGAACAGCGGGATCAAGGATACCACCTCTTCCGTTCTCTTCGAATGTGCGAAATTCAAGCGCGACAACGTGAGAAGATCTTCCCGTATGCTCGGCAAATCGAGCGATTCTTCCAAACGCTTTGAAAAAGGCGTCGACGAATATACGACGGAGCGGGCAATGAAGAGGGCGCTTCATCTCATCGAAGAACTCGGCGCGGGAAAGGTCGCCGGGACGGAGATCGACGTTTCCGCCGGCAACCGTCAGGAAAACGCCGTCGTGGAGACGACGTTCGGTAAAATCAACGGCGTTCTCGGCATCGAGGTCCCCAAGGACGAGATCGTCCGCATTTTAAAGAGTCTGAACTTCGGAGTGGAGACGGACGGGGAGAAAATCAGAACGATCGCTCCTCCTTACCGCGAGGACGTCGAGGGATACCCCGATCTTGCGGAAGAGGTCATCCGCGTTTACGGCTACGAGCATATTGTTCCCACTCTTCTGAAAGACGCGTCCATCACGGCGGGCGGGCTTTCCGACCGTCAGCAGAAGGCGATGAAAGCCAAGAGAACGCTGTGTTTCCGGGGCTATCACGAAGCGATGACCTATTCTTTCTATTCCAAAAAAGAACTCGCCGCCCTTCACCTCAACGCGGGGGACGAAGAGGGCAGAGTCATCGTCATCGAAAACCCGATCAGCGATAATTACGAAGTCATGAGGAGAACGCTCGTTCCCTCCCTTCTTTCCGTCGTTTCCCGCAACGTCAAACGGGGCAACGGGGAAGGCAGACTGTTCGAACTTGCCAAAGTATATATCCCCAAAGAACTTCCCGTGAAGCAGTTTCCCGAAGAGAGGGAAAAACTCTGTCTCGTCGCGTTCGGCGAAAAAGAGAACTTTTTCACGATGAAGGGGGCGGTCGAAGCCCTTGCGGAGAATTTCGGGCTGAAATTCGATTTGAACAGCCGCGCGCAGAAAACCTATCTCCATCCGGGCGTTTCGGCTAAAATTTTCCTCAACGGCGTGGAGATCGGGTTCTTCGGACAGGTTTCCTACGAGACCGCGGAAGAGTTCGATCTCGAAAACAAGGTCTACATCGCCGAAATCGACTATACGGCGTTCGAAGAAAAAGCGGACGTTCCTTTCCGCTTTTCGCCTTTGCCGAAATATCCCGAGATCGCACGGGATCTCGCCCTCGTGGCGGATAAGGCCGTCACGTCGGCTGAGATCGAAGAAGTCATCCGCTCTGCCTGCAAGCAGAACGTCCGTTCGGTCAGACTGTTCGACGTTTACGTCGGCGATCAGATCGGGGCGGATAAAAAGAGTATGGCGTATACCGTCGTCTTCGGAAGCGAAGAAAAACAACTTTCGCAGGAGGACGTCGACGGTTTCGTCAAACGGATTCTTTCCGCTCTCAAACACCGCATCGACGTCGATCTCCGCTGATACGCGCAGACCGCCAACCGCAAAAAGATGGGATATTATCTCGTGACGGGCGCGACGGGCGTGCTCGGCAAGGAATTCTGCCGCGGACTTCTCGCCCGCGGGAAAAAAGAGTTGTTTCTGACGGGAAGAAGCGCCGAAAAACTTTCCGCGCTTGCGGACGAATTATCGGCAATCGGGGAAGACGTCCGGATCGTGACTTTTTCCTGTTCTCTTTCCGAGCCGGAGGAAATCGGAAGTATGTTCCGCTTTGCGGACGGTAAGGGGATTTCCTTTTCAGGTTATATCGCCGTCGCCGGAGTCGATACGCAAAAGGCTTTTGAAAAATACGACGAAAAAAAGATCGTCGGTCAGATCCGCGTCAATGACGAGGGGAATCTGCTCTGTTTCCGCGCCGCACTCGAAAGGCGGGACGCGGGCGTATTCGACGTGCTGTGCGTGGCGAGCATGTGCGGGACGGTCCCCATTCCCTATTTTGCCCTGTATTCCGCGTCCAAAGCCTTTCTGATTTCCTTTTATTCCGCCGTCCGGAAGGAATTGTCTTCCGCGAGGGTGAGCGTTCTGGTCCCGGGAAGTATCCCGACCCGTCCCGACGTCGTGGCGGACATCGAAAAACAGGGGATCACGGCAAAACTTTCGGCAAAAAGTCCGGCTTTCGTCGTCCGGAAAGGACTTGACGGGCTTGAAAAGAATAAGAGGATCGTCGTTCCCGGGCTCTGGAACCGATTCAATTACGTGATGGAAAAAATCGTCCCGACGGCAATTCTTCTTTCCTTCACCTCAGGGCATTGGAAGAAAAAAGAAAAAGACGCCTTCTGAAAACAGTTACGGAGAAAACCGATATGAGTTATGCAGACAAAGTATTTCGCGAAAATATGACGGATATCCTCCAAACGGGGGTATGGGATACGGATAAAGAGGTTCGACCCCGCTGGCAGGACGGAACGCCTGCGCACACGGTCAAAAAGTTCTGCGTCGTCAATCGCTACGATCTGACGAAGGAATTTCCCGTGCTTACGCTCAGAAAACAGAATTTTAAAAACGCCGTCGACGAAATACTATGGATCTGGCAGAAAAAGTCCAACAGGATCGCCGACCTTCATTCCCATATCTGGGACAGTTGGGCGGGCGAGGACGGTACGATCGGCAAGGCGTACGGATATCAGCTCGGCGTGAAAAACGTTTATCCGGAAGGGGAGTTCGATCAGGTGGACAGGGTTCTTTTCGATCTGAAAAACAATCCCGCCTCACGCAGGATCATGACCAACATTTATAATTTTGCCGATCTGCACGAGATGAATCTCTATCCGTGCGCCTATTCCATGACCTTTAACGTGTCGGGAAACAGGCTGAACGGCATTCTCAATCAGCGCTCCAACGACATGGCTGTCGCCAACAACTGGAACGTCGTGCAGTACGCCGTTCTGTTGCATATGTTCGCGCAGGTGAGCGGGTTCGTCGCAGGAGAACTCGTCCACGTCATAGCGGACGCGCACGTTTACGACCGCCATATTCCTTCCGTCAGAGAGATGCTTGCAAATCCCGAATATCCTGCGCCGAAATTCGTGATGAATCCCGAAATCAAAAACTTTTACGACTTTACGGTGGACGACTTCGCCCTCGAAGGCTATGAAGCCACGCCGTTAAAACAAAGACTGGAGGTCGCTATATGATACGCGCTATCGTTGCGGTAGACGAAAAATGGGGGATCGGCAGGAAGAACGAATTATTGTTCAGGCTTCCCGCCGACATGAAATTCTTCAAGGAGACTACGACGGGGCATACCGTTTGCATGGGTTACAACACCCTGCTTTCTTTTCCGGGCGGAAATCCTTTGCCGAATCGGAAAAACGTCGTTCTGTGTCCGGAAGAGATCGAGCGGGAGGACTGCGTGTGCGTTCATACGCCTGCGGACGTTCTCTCCCTTCTCGCAGAGGAAACGGGTGACGTTTACGTCATCGGCGGAGCCATGTTTTACAGAACGATGCTTCCTTATTGCGAGGAAGTTCTCGTCACCAAGGTCCACGCCGACGGCAACGCCGAAGTGTTTTACGACAATTTAGACGAAAATCCCGATTTCGTTCTCTGTTCGACGGGGGATACGGTGGAAACCAACGGTTATACCGTGACCTTTACCGTTTACAGGAATACGAAAGTCAGAAAAGCTTGGTTATAAGCCTGTTTTTCGGTGATTTTGCGGAGGAAAGACGTAGGTTTCGTCTTTCCTCCTTTTTTAAAGAATGAAACTTTTGCGCTTTTTCTGAGAGAAATGCGGAGAAAAC
>CAMAJQ010000145.1 GCA_945835865.1 uncultured Clostridia bacterium | reverse complement strand
AACAGTCATTGCCACGGGAACTGTACAGCAAACGAAAGACGTCGGAAGAAAGATGGGGAATTTCTCTTGAAAACGGTTGACAGAAAGCAAGGAAAGTGTTACAATAAAACCGTAATTTTCGGAGGCCGCCGCGCCGTTTCCGGAAAGATATACCGAAAGGCTGTGAAGGAAAGAGTAGTTTCTTTGCGGACGCTTACAGAGAGGGGATCCCGCCTGACAACGGCAGGCGAGGCTGAGAGATCCCGGCGGAAGAAGAGGCGAAAACCGTTCCGGAGCCGCGAGTCGAGCGAACGGTAACGTTCCCGTAGGCTTCGCCGTGAATCCGCGTCAGAGAAAAGGCTTTGGGAGAAGCCGGAGAGAGAAATCAAGGTGGAACCGCGCAGAAGCGCCCTTGACGAAACGGTTTTTTACCGTCTCGTCGGGGCTTTTTTCATTCCGTCGGGACGCAAACCGACGGCTTTGCCGCGACGGGACGAAGCCGAAGAAAAAAACGGAGGTGTTGTTTATGAGAATCATTTTATCGGACGGAACGGTTACGGATTGCGCCGCAGAAGACGAACTCCACGTTTTGCGCCATTCCTGCGCGCATTTGATGGCGCAGGCGATCAAAAGCCTTTATCCGCAGGCGAAATTCGCTTACGGACCGGCGAACGAAAAGGGTTTTTATTACGACGTGGATTTCGGAGACAAAGCCCCGACGGAGGAAGATCTTCCTGCCATCGAAGCGGAAATGAAGAAATTCGCCAAGGAAAATCTTCCCGTCAGACCTTTCACCTTGCCGAGGGCGGAAGCGATCTCCTTCATGCAGAGCGAAGGGCAGGATTATAAAGTCGAGCACATCGGCGATCTTCCCGAGGACGCGGTCATTTCCTTCTATAAACAGGGAGATTATACCGATATGTGCGTGGGGCCGCACGTCACTTCGACCAAAGCCCTCAAAGCTTTCCGTCTGACCGCCGTTTCGGGCGCCTATTGGAAAAACGACAGCAACAATAAAATGCTGACCCGTATCAAGGGGATCGCTTTCCGCACGAAGGAAGAACTTGCCGAATACGAAAGGATTCAGGAAGAGGCGAAAAAGCGCGATCACCGTAAGATCGGCAAAGAAATGTCCCTCTTCATGATGTGCGACGAAGCGCCCGGCTTCCCGTTCTTTCTGCCCAACGGCATGGTGATCAAAAACGCTCTCATCGAGTATTGGCGGGAGATCCACGCCCGCGCGGGGTATGTCGAAGTCTCCACGCCGATGATCATGAACCGCCATCTGTGGGAGACGAGCGGGCATTGGGATCATTATAAGGACAACATGTATTCCACCGTCATCGACGACGAGATCTTCTGCGTCAAGCCGATGAATTGCCCGGGCGGGGTTCTCGTCTACAAAAATCAGCCGCACAGTTACCGCGATCTGCCCATGCGCGTCGGCGAACTCGGTCTCGTCCACCGCCACGAACTCAAGGGCGCGCTTCACGGGTTATTCCGCGTGCGCTGCTTCACCCAGGACGACGCCCATATTTTTATGAGAAAGGAACAGATCACCGACGAGATCGTTTCCGTCGTCCATCTCATCAACGAAGTTTACGAAAAATTCGGTTTCCGTTACCAGGTGGAACTCTCCACCCGCCCCGAAAACAGCATGGGCAGCGACGAGGAATGGGAAGCGGCGACGGACGGACTCGTCACCGCGTTGAAGAAACTCGGGCTTCCGTATACCGTCAACGAAGGAGACGGCGCTTTCTACGGTCCGAAGATCGATTTCCACCTCGAGGACAGCATCGGCAGGACCTGGCAGTGCGGGACCGTTCAGCTCGATTTCCAGATGCCGAGAAATTTCGGGTTGGAATACGTGGACGAAAAAGGCGAAAAGCAGAGACCTATTATGGTCCACCGCGTCTGTTTCGGGTCGATCGAGCGGTTTATCGGTGTGCTGACCGAGCATTTTGCAGGGAAATTCCCCCTGTGGCTTGCTCCCGTACAGGCGAAAGTTCTCCTCGTTTCGGATAAATTCGAGGCGTACGGAGAGAAGGTTTACGCCGCGCTGAAAGCTGCGGGGCTTCGCGTTGCCAAAGGAGACTGCAACGAGAAGATCGGATATCAGATCCGCGAGGCACAGATGGTTGAAAGAGTGCCGTATATGCTGATTATCGGTCAAAAAGAAGAAGAGGAGGGGATCGTCTCCGTCCGCCTGCGCGACACCAACGAGACGGTGTCTTCGACGCTGGAAGAATTTATCGCGAAAGCGGTGAAGGAAAACGAGGAAAGAATATGAGTTTACGCCCCGTCGGCAGATATGGCGACGGGGTTTTCCGTGAGCCGGTCGAGGATGGCTCCGTTTTCCGATCCCGGTAAAACACGGATAAGGCGTTCGCTTTTCTTTCCGTATCCGGAAAAATGAGCGCCGACC
Source organism: uncultured Clostridia bacterium (assembly GCA_945835865.1). Classification (GTDB taxonomy): domain Bacteria; phylum Bacillota; class Clostridia; order Christensenellales; family Borkfalkiaceae; genus UBA10281. The sequence continues at coordinate 1,419 of CAMAJQ010000145.1, read as the reverse complement.
TGAAAATGCGAAAAACCAAAACGAGGAAGAATTCCGCTATGAAAACGAAAAAAGAGTACAATCCCTATGACAACTATCTCGCCGTTCTGAATAAAACGGCGGAGACGATCGGTCTTTCCGAAGACGTTCTGACCCTTCTCTCTTCGCCGGAAAGGACGATCGAGGTGTCGCTCGCCGTCCGTATGGACGACGGCTCCCTGAGAAGATTCGACGGCTATCGCGTTCAACACAGTTCGCTGAGAGGACCCTGCAAAGGAGGGATCCGCTATCACGAGAACGTCGATCTCGACGAGGTCAAAGCGCTTTCGGCGTGGATGACGATGAAGTGCGCCGTCGCGGATATCCCTTACGGGGGAGGAAAGGGCGGGATCCGGGTCAATCCGAAAACCCTGTCGAGAGGAGAACTCGAACGGCTGACCCGCGCTTACGCTCTCGCGATCTCCCCGAACGTCGGGCCGCATAAAGACGTTCCCGCGCCCGACGTCAACACGAACGGGCAGGTCATGGCGTGGTTCTGCGACGAATACTCCAAAACGGCGGGGGCGTTTACTCCCGCGGTCGTGACGGGAAAGCCCGTTGCCCTCGGAGGAAGTCTCGGAAGAGAGGAATCCACGGGGAGAGGGGTCATGCTTGCCCTGCGCGAAATCATGGCGAAGCGTGGAGATTCGCTCAAGGGAAAGAGGGTTGCCGTACAGGGAAAGGGCAACGTCGGAAGCGTCGCCGCCGTCATGCTGGAAAACGAGGGATGCACGCTCGTCGCCGTTTCGGACGTGTCGGGCGCGTTGTTCTGCGATAAGGGGATATCTGCGGCGCAGATCCGCGAGTACGCCCTTGCGAAAAGAATGCTGAAAGACTGTCCCGCGCCCGACGGAGCGGTCTTCATTCCGGGAAAGGAAGGGAACGAAAAACTCCTTGAATCGGACGTCGACGTCCTCGTGCCCGCCGCGCTGGAAAATCAGATCGACGAAGGCAACGCCGATAAGATCAGGGCAAAATACGTCGTTGAAGGCGCGAACGGACCGACGACTGCCGAGGCGGACGAAATTCTCGAAAAACGGGGAGTCGTCGTCATTCCCGACATTCTGGCAAACGGAGGAGGCGTCGTCGTCTCCTACTTCGAATGGGTGCAGAATCTCTCGAATTATTATTGGCCGGAGAAAGAGGTCAATGAGAAACTCGAAAAGAAGATGTCCGCGTCCGCCCGGGCGGTATGGGATGCTTCGGTCAGGTACGGCTGTTCTCTCCGCGCGGGGGCGTACGCGGTCGCGCTCGACCGTCTCGCCGCTGCCGCCGTCCTTCTGAAATAATGACGGGTCCGGAAAAAGGTTTTTTCTTCCGCGGGGAAGAGAAAGCCTTTTTTTTCGGAAAAACGGGGGAAAGGAAGAGGGAAAAGTTAAAAAGTTCTGCAATTTACTTTAC
>CAMAJQ010000144.1 GCA_945835865.1 uncultured Clostridia bacterium | reverse complement strand
AATACAAGATCGTCGTCACTTCCGTTCCCGAAGACGAAGACAACTTCCTCAAGAGCCGTTCGGCTGAGGTCGTCTATACGGTAAGCGCGCCGCAGGAATCCTCTTCCTCCGCGACGGAATCCGAACCCGCCTCGGCTGCGAAGAAAGGTTGCACGGGTGCCTTCGGCACGAGCGGGGTGCTTGCCCTTCTCCTCGGAGCGGGCGTCGTCTTCGCGGCGAAAAAACGCAACGACTAAAAAACGCAACGACTAAAAAACAGGCTTCTTTCCCGGGGCGGGTACGCCCGCCCTTCGGGAACCATCCTCCGCGCGGGGCGGTAAGCCCCGCGGGAAGGATCACTCTTCAGATCGGAGTTTGATATGACTCGGAAAAACCACATCAGGCGTTCGGGGGCGGACCGCGTTTTCATCTGGGTAATGTTCGCCGTCTTCGTCGTTTACGCCGTCTCTCTGCTCTTTCCTTTTTTATGGTGTCTGATGAATTCCTTCAAGGGCAGACAGGAATTTTTCTATAACGTCAACGGATTGCCGATCGATTGGGTGACGGATAACTGGAAAACCAGTTTTACGCTTTCGATCGATAACGGCATCACCATTCCGAAAATGTACCTCAACAGCGTCATTCTTACGGTCGGCTGTACTTTTTTCAGTATGTTTTCGTGCTCTGCGACGGCTTACGTCCTGAGCAAATTCGATTTCTTCGGCAAAAGTGCGATCTATACCGCCGCGATCGTCATCATGATGATCCCCACCATGGGTTCTATGGCGGCTATGTATCGTTTATATAACAATATCGGGCTCGTCAATACTTATACGGGCATTTTCCTCATGTCGATGGGAGGCTTCGGATCCGGATTTTTGCTGCTGTACGGCTATTATAAAAACCTTTCCTGGACTTACGCCGAGGCGGCGCAGATCGATGGGGCGGGGCATTTCCGTATTTATTTCGGCATCATGCTGCCCATGGCGGTTCCTGCGCTCGTGTCGGTGGGGATCCTCACTGCCATCGGCTATTGGAACGACTATTTCACCGTGTATATGTATGCGCCCGAAAAGGCGAACATCGCTTACGGCATCCAGCGCATTTCCAGCGAGGCGGGGGAGGATCTCCCGCAGATCTTCGCTGCGATGATGCTCTCCATTCTGCCCGTTCTCGTCGTCTTCGCCTGTTTCCAGAAAACCATCATGCAGAATACCGCCGTCGGCGGAGTAAAAGGATAAAAAGATTCCCCGCAAGGGGAAAGGGAGGAAAAATGAATCGCAAATGGATCGCCGCTCTTCTGGCGGCAATAACCTGTGTTTCCGCGGCGGGCTGTTCCGCGGGAGGAGGCTCTTCAGAGCCGTCGTCCGCCTCGTCGGGCGAAAAAGAGAGCACGTCCGGGACGGAAGAGGTCGTTCATCCCCCGAAGGGCGAGGTAACCTATTCGACCTACGGTTCTTTCTGGATGAGAAATCACGACTGCGAGACCATGCCCGTGGCTGTCTTCAACGCTCTGCCTCCTCAGATGTCGGATTATACCTATAATTATCTCGCGTCCGAACGGACGATTGCCGATTACGCGGAAGCGGGCGTCAACACGCTGTTCGGCTTATACGAACTGTGTACTTCCAAAGAGGTGGAGACGGCGCTCGACCGCTGTTACGATTATAATATCGCGTACGTCGTCAACATGGGCGGAGCGAACGACCTCACGGAATCTTCCGCGGGGCTGCACAATCTCGACCGTGTAAAATGGCACGACGCCTTTGCGGGCGTCATGTCCTGCGACGAGCCGGGGAAAGTCATGTTCGAGGATATCGCGCGTTCTCATTCCGTACTCGACTCTTACACTTCGGAAGCCGCGACGGGTACTCTCTGGCACGTCAATCTTTTCCCGAACTACGCCACGCAGAGACAACTGTATTATCGGGTCAATTCCGGAGACCTTCCGGAAGGCGGTTATACCTATGAACAGTATGTCTCCGAATATATGTCCGTCGTCAAGCCGAAAGTCCTCAGTTATGACTATTATCCCTGTCAGGGGAAAACGGGAAATCTGTCCTCGGGTTATTTCGACAATATGGCGATCATCCGGAGATACGCGGCGGAGAGCAACGTTCCCTTCTGGGTCTATATCCAGGCATGCTCGTTCGGCGGTTTGTCGAGACTTCCGTCGGAGGGAGATCTCCTCTGGCAGGTCAACACCGCGCTGTGTTACGGTGCAAAGGGAATTCAGTATTTCTGCGGCGTGACGCCTTCGGACGGGGGCGGAGAGAAATTCGTAGGTTCTCTCTTCGACCGCGACGGCAACAGAACGGAGATTTACGACTACGCGAAGAGAGCCAACCTTCAGATCGCCGCCGTGGACGAAGTCCTCATGCGGTCGGTCTCGAAGGGAATCGTGGTCGGCGGCGGCACTCCCTGGGGAGAGGTGACCGGGATCCCGCAGGAAGATATCCTGAGCGGTTACGGAAAACTGACGGGGCTGAGTGCGGCGCACGCCCTTGCGGGGTGCTTTGACTACGACGGACTCGACGCCTATTACGTCGTCGACAATTCCTCCGTCGAAGAAGACGAGATCGTTCTGACTTTCTCTTCGCCGGTCAGAGGATATTACGTTCAGAACGCCGTCAAAAAACAGTTCGAGGGAAATTCTCTCACCCTGAAGACGACGGCGGGAGAGGGCGTTCTCGTCGTGACCGAATGAGGAGGGGAGTATGAAAAAGACGATTTTTGCCGCAGTCGCGGCGGTTGCGGCGTTGGCGTTCGCGGGGATGCCCGCGGCGTCCGCGTCGGCGGAGACGGCGTCGAAACTTCCCGATTTTTCCGACGATTTTGAAAGTTACGAGGTCGACGGAAAATGGTTGGAGAAGAATTCGTCCTTCACTGCAAAGTGGGATAACAACGTCTTCCGAGGCGGTGAGCCGCTCGGAATGGATTCCCATATCTACGAGAAGGGAAAGATCGAATACGAAAACGGTTCTTCCGGGAATAAAGTCGTGCATATCGACAATACGAACGGAGCCGATTCCTTCTTTTACATGGGGCCGGCGGGCGATTACCGCGTGAAGAATTTCACCGTCTCCTTCCGCGTCCGATTCCGTACGGAAGGGCTTGAAAACAAGGCGGACGACGCGAAGAGAAGCTGGGTCGGGGTGTCCGTCCGCAAAAAGGTCAACGCTCATTATACGGGCACCAACAATCTGATGTTCAACATTCAGCGTTACGTTGAATCCGCTCAGATCACGGGGCACGTTTACGCCGTGTTCGACGGCGGTTCCACGACCGATCTCGAGGAAGCGGGCGGACTTTACGGCGATAAACTCTCGCTTGCGAGACAGACTTATACCATCCCCGGCGGGACGGCGGGAAGCACGACGCCCTGGGTTGAATACAAACTCGAGGTTTCCGGCAACCGTTACGTCCTATCCGTGGACGGCTTTACGGTGGCGGACTGCACCTTCTCGATTTCCAAATTCGATTATTTCGGTTATCTCAGTTTCAACTGCTGCACGGCGAACGTCGACGTGGATGATTTTACGGTGAAGGTGAACGACGAAACCCTTCCCCCCGAGATCCTTCCCCTCGACGCACCCGCAGTCCGTCTGGACGAAGAAGCGAAAACCGTCTCCTGGGATTACGTTTCCGGGGCAAGCAATTACGTCGTGACGGTGGACGGCAAGGAGAAGACGATTTCACGCAATTCCTATTCTCTCGAAGCGCTCGGCGTCGGGGAACACCGGATCACCGTCCGCGCGCTGTCCGACGATCTCTTCGAGGCGAAAGACAGCGGAGAAAGCAACGAGATCGTCTATACCGTTTCCGCGCCGGAAGAAAGCGCTTCCGTCGGAAAAAAGGGATGTAAGTCTGTCGCTGGGGGC
>CAMAJQ010000143.1 GCA_945835865.1 uncultured Clostridia bacterium | reverse complement strand
TGACGTTGTTGGAAAGAATACAGTTTTCAACCGTACCGTCGATCTCGCAACCGGACGCGACGAGGGAATTGACCACCCTGCCGTTTTCTCCGATGTAATGCGGAGGGGCGATCGGATTGCGGGAACGGATTCTCCAACTTTCGTCCGAAATATCGAATTTCGGCGGATTGCCGAGCAGATCCATATTCGATTCAAATAAGGAAGATATCGTACCGACGTCTCTCCAATAGCCGTCGAACGTATAAGAAACCATTTTTTCTCCCGCATTCAGCATGGCGGGAAGGACGTTTTTCCCGAAGTCTTTCGCGCTTGCAGGATCTTTTTCGTCCTTTTCGAGATAGTCGTAGAGTTTCTCTGCGGAAAAAACGTAAATTCCCATGGAAGCGAGATCGCTCTTCGGCTGTTTCGGTTTTTCTTCAAACTGATATATCGTCCCCTCTTCGTCGACGTTGAGAATGCCGAAACGGGAAGCCTCTTCAAGCGGAACGCGAATTGCGGCGATCGTGCAAGCCGCGCCCGTCGCTTTATGCCTTTCAATCATTTCGGCATAATTCATTTTATAGATATGGTCGCCGGAAAGAATGAGGACGTAATCGGGGTCGTAACGCTTGATAAAAGGCACGTTCTGATAAATCGCGTTTGCAGTGCCTTTATACCATTCCGAACCGCTTTTCGCCTGATAAGGAGACAGAATATGAACTCCTCCATAGGAGCGGTCGAGGTCCCAGGGTTCGCCGTTACCGATATAATCGTTCAGCACGAGCGGCTGATACTGGGTCAACACCCCGACGGTATCGATTCCCGAATTCACGCAATTGGATAAAGGAAAATCGATAATACGGTATTTCCCTCCGAAAGGAACGGCAGGTTTTGCGATCTTGTTCGTCAAGGCAAAAAGCCTGCTTCCCTGCCCTCCTGCGAGCAGCATTGCAACACATTCTTTCTTTTTATTCATAGGATCCTCCGTGGCTGTTCTTAAAAGATGAGCCGCTTATCATATATTGCGGAACGGCTGATCTACGACCTTCCGTTCCCGAATCCGACGCCTTGAAGGCTACGGATTACTTTTCCGTTTTTTTGAGGTAGACGAAAGACAACCTCGGCATCAGTATTTCGATGGAATTTTCCTTCCCGTGCGAAGGTTTGTTTTCCGTGCGGAAAACGCGTTTTCCGTCTTTTCCTTCCCCTCCGTACTTTTTCTGATCCGATCGGAAAACGACTTCGTACCTTCCCTTTTCGATCCCGAGGCGGTAAACCTTATCCGCCCCGCTGAAACTAACGATACAAACGAGAGATTCTCCGTTGTATTTACGAACAAACGCGACGATATCGTCCTCTCGGTCGTCGGCGGCGAGCCACTCGAAACCGTTCCACCCGTCGTCGTCTCCGTAGAGAGCGGGCGTCGAGAGATAGAATGAATTCAGATCGGAATAAAATCGGTCGAGCATCCGGTGCGCCGGATAGTCTTTCAGGAAAAACTCCAGACCTTCGGAATAGTTCCACTCTTTGAATTGACCGAATTCCGCCCCCATAAAAATCAGTTTTTTCCCGGGATGCGCCATCATATATCCCATAAACGCACGATTCCCGGCGAATTTATCGGCATACTCCCCGAATTGCTTGTTCAGAAGAGATCTCTTTCCGTGAACGACCTCGTCGTGAGAGACGGGAAGGACGTAGTGCTCCGAAAAAGCGTACATCATGGAAAATGTCAATTTATTGTGGTCGTAATGACGGAAAAACGGATCGGTGGAGACGTAGGACAAAACGTCGTTCATCCAGCCCATATTCCATTTGAAATCGAAACCTAATCCGCCTTCTTTCGCAGGACGCGTTACGTAAGGATACGCCGTCGATTCCTCGGCGATCATCACGGCGTCCGGCGTGTTTTCGTGAACGGCTTCATTGAGTTTTTTGATAAATGAAATTGCTTCGAGATTCTTATTGTCTCCGTATTGGTTCGGGATCCATTCTCCCGGCTTTTTATCGTAATCGAGATAGAGCATGGAAGCAACCGCGTCCACTCTCAATCCGTCCGCATGATACACGTCAAAGAAGAAATTCGCGCTCGAAATCAGAAAAGACTGCACCTCCGTTCTGCCGTAATCAAAACGACGCGTCCCCCAACTCTTATGCTCGATTCTGTCCCACCCGTGATTTTCGTAGAGAGGACCTCCGTCGAACTCGTATAAGCCGAACTCGTCCTTCGGAAAATGTGCGGGAACCCAATCGATGATGACGCCGATCCCTTCCGCATGGAAAGCGTCGACGAGGGCCATAAAATCTTTGGGCGTCCCGAATCGGGACGAGACCGCGAAATATCCCGTCACCTGATATCCCCAGGACCCGTCGAAGGGATATTCCGTTACGGGCATCAGTTCAACGAAATTGTACCCGTGCGCTTTTACGTAAGGGACTAACGTACGGATATACTCCCGATAAGAAACATAATCTCCGTTTTCTTTCCGATGGAAAGACGCGAGATTGACTTCGTAAATATTCATCGGTTTGTTATGAATATTCACCTTTCCGCGGGAAGACATATATTCGCCGTCTTTCCAGCAATACCCGTCGAGATCGTATACCTTGGAAGCGCTGTCAGGAGGCGTTTCTGCGTGAAAAGCGTAAGGGTCTGCTTTCAGGACGATTTTCCCCGCAGAACGGACGGCATACTTATAATTATCGTATTCCCTGACGCCTTCAATAAACAGAGAGAAAATTTCCCCCTCCCGTTTCATCGGATTCGCTTTCTCGTCCCATCCGTTGAAGTCCCCTACGACGCTTACCGATAAAGCGGCGGGAGCCCACACGCGGAAAACGACGCCTTTCCGTCCTTTTCTCGTGCAGAAATGCGCGCCGAAGTATTCGTAAGATTGATAATTCGTTCCCTGATGAAACAGATATACGGGCAGATCGTCCTTCATATTCTCTCCGGGGAGCGGCGGAAAAAACCGCCGGCAAACCATTTGATATCTTCTATTCTATTATACACCATTTTTTCAGATAATTCAATAGAAAATGAAAAATTTACAACGGAATTTCACAAAAAAAAGAGAGATTCGCGAAAAATCTCTCTTTTGGACGGATTCAGCAAATAAATTCCTCTTTTTTAGCAGGCGCAGAGTCAAGTTCGGCTTTTTTCAATTCCTAACCTTTCCGACCGAGAAGAGCGTAGGTAGCGTTCTTGCCGTTCTCGACGCCCGGCTGATTATAGGTGTTTACGCGGAGCATTTCACCCGCAAACGCCGTTTCCATTTCAAAGAAATAAATGAGTTCGCCGATCGTAAAAGCGTTGATTTCGGGAAGAACGATCGTGTGATTGAGTCTTCCTTTTACGGTAAGCGCATATTCCGTCGCCCTTCTCTCCGCGTCGATCAGTTCGTTCATCGTATGTCCGCAAAGGAAGTTGACGTCCGGGATATCTTCACATCCGTCCGAAATCACGACTTCGGAACGGTATTTCTCAACGGCAAGGAAGGTCACGACCTTGTCGAAAGGTCCTTCGGTATAAAGTTGCACCTGGCTGTGTTGATCGGTCACGCCGAGGGATTTCACGGGCGTCTGTCCGGCGTTGACGGGATTGCCGTCGTTATCCGTTTCTTTTCCGAGACTCTCTGCCCAGATCTGACAATACCAATCTGCAAAATACTTCAGCGCGTCACTGTACGGCATCATCACGGAGATATTCTTCCCCCTTCTCATGGAAAGGACCTGAAGGAGGGCGTTCATCAATGCGGGATTTTTGCTCACGGTTGAATTTCTGCAGATTTTGTCCATATTCGCTGCGCCGCAAAGCATTTCGGTCACGTCGATTCCGAGTACCGCCGCAGGAAGAAGACCTACGGGGCTGAGCTCGGAAAATCTTCCGC
>CAMAJQ010000142.1 GCA_945835865.1 uncultured Clostridia bacterium | reverse complement strand
AATACACCTGTATTTACGTTTTCAGCATTTTTCCCGAACCGAATATTTCCTTCCCGGACGAAAACGGCGTCAGCGACGATGCGGAATACGTTCGTCTGTGCAGGATCGTGAAGGATAAACTCGTCAAGGAAAACATGTGGGACAAAGTGACGATGGCGGGTCCCGGAGACTGCGCGAACGATCTTGACAAGTATAAAAATTATATCGGCAATCTGAAAGGAGTGTTCGGCGCGAACACGTCCTCGGTGTATAAATTCAACGACGAGAGCACGAACGCCGAAATGTACGAATACGCTTTGGCAAACGTCGAGGCGTGCAGGGAAGTCGGCTGTACCTGGGGCGTATGCGAAAGCGGGTCCAACCGCTTCGTGGACGCGGCGAACCAATCGGACGTAGACACCTATAACAGGGGCGTTTTCCTGGCTCGGACGGTCGTCAACTACACGAACGCGGGCTGTACCAATATCAAATACTGGGTGCTCAACGACGTCAATTACGGCGGCTATATCATGCGGCTCGGATTGTGGAAGGAGATCGGGGAGAAATACAACGCGGAGGCGAGACCGCAGTTTTACGCCTGGTCGCTCGTCACGAAATACGCCGAGGCGGGCAGTGCGATTTATCCCGTCGTTTCTTCCGATCCCGACGTCTGCATGACGGCTTATCGTCTGCCGGGCGGCGGATGGACCTATCTCATTGCGAACAGCGGCAGAACGACGAAAAAAATCTGCGTGACCAGCCTGCACAGCACGGCGCAGGAGAACATGAACCTGTACGTCATGTCGGGCACGACTCTGCCGGACGATAACAGGACGATCCGCTCGGAAAAACAGATCGCGATGCAGAACGGCGCGCTTGCCCTGACTCTCCGTTCCAACAGCGTGACCGTTCTCTCGACGAAATAACGGACAGCCGCTTCCGTCCGTAAAGGGAGGGGGCGGAAAGGAGAAAACACGGTATGAACCGAAGGTTTATAAAGGCGGCGGCGCTGGCGGTCTCCCTTCTTCTGCTCTTCCCGTCTTCGGCGGGATGCGGAAAAAAGGAGGAGACGGTCGTCGTGCCGGAAGGATATACCCCTCTGTATATCGGCGAAAGCAACGGCGTGAAGACGGAGGGGTACGGCGTACAGTGGGACACGCATCTCTATAAGGATTACAACGCCATGAGCGAAACGGAACTCGCGGAGTTCTATCGGCGGGTGACCGAAATGAACGTGCAGTCGATCCGCACGCAGGTCTTTCCGGAATGGTTCGAGCGGGGGAACGACGACGGCGATCCTTCGTCCTTCGACTACGGGAGCGAAAACGTCGACATGAACTCGACGGAGATGAAACAGCTTTACACCCTCCTCGATTTTTGCGAGGAGAACGGGATCGTGGTCGATCTGAGTTTTTACGGCTGTTGCGCGACGTACGAATCGCAGGACGGAAAAATCAGAGGTTCCTGGCTGGGCGCGCCCTTCACCAAGAACTGGATCACTTCGCCCAAACGGACGGACGACGACGGAAATCCCTTCCCGGGAGGGGAAGAGTTCGCCGAGAACGTCTGCGCGCTGCTTTCCTGGCTTCTCGACGAGAAAAAATATACCTGCGTCAACGAGTTCAGTATCTACCCCGAACCGAATCTCTCCTACGTCACCGCGGAAGGTCGGGTTGATTACGGAGAATACGTCGAACTCGTCAGAACGGTGGACGCGCGCCTGAAAAAAGAAGGGATACGCGAAAAGTTCGTCTTTTCGGGCCCCGCGGTCGCCCTGCAGACGGCGATGGCGCTCAACAGTTATCTCGACGACCTCGACGGCTGTTTCGATAAGTTTACCATTTCATCCTATTCGTACGACGCCGGGGATTCCGATTCCACGCTCGCCGATTACGGCGACGCCCTCCACTCCCTCGTCTCCCGTACGGGGAAGACGTTCTCTCTCGCGGAATTCGGGAGCAAGAACGTGGTGGACGCGGCGAATCAGACGGATATCGACACCTACGACAGGGCGTTGTTCCTCGCCCGTTATCTGATCGATCTGACGAACGCCGGCTGCGCGGGCATGAAATATTGGGAAGTCTGCGACATGATGTACGGCAGTTTCATGATGCGGCTCGGACTGTGGAAATTCCGCAACGACGGCTGGTCGGCGAGGCCGCAGTATTATACCTGGTCGCTCGTCATGAAATATACGGAGATCGGAAGCGAGGTCTTTCCGATCACGAAGGACTTGTCTTCGGACGCGACTCTCGTCGCGACGGCGTTCAGACTGCCTGACGGAAAGTGGACTTATCTCGTCTGCAATACGGGGAACACCCCGCGGTCGGTCTCTTTCGTCAACCGGAACGACGGAAAACCGGACGAGATGAACGTTTACGAAGTAAGGGCCGTCAAATGCGACGGGACCTGCGTGCCCGTATCTTCTTCCGCGACGGTCGGACGGGAAAACGGGGCGATCAACGTGAGGATCCCCGCCGCCGCGTTCACCGTGCTTTCGGAAAAATAGCCGTGGGCGCGGAAGGAAAAAAGAGGAGAAACGGGAAATGGAAGAACTGAAAGCAAAATACCGGCAACGGTTTTACGAGGAACTTTTCGGGTCGTGCGTGCCCTTCTGGCTCCGTTACGGACGGGATCCCGAGTTCGGCGGCGTGCGCAACTGCCTCGACAGGGCAGGGCAAGTCTATTCGGACGATAAAAGCGTATGGATGCAGGGAAGAACGGCTTATACCTTCTCTTCTCTCTGCAATCGGTTCGGAAAGAACGAGGAATATCTCTCCTTTGCGGAGAGTTGTCTCCGCTTTGAAAAGGAACGCTGTATCGACCCCGCGGACGGGCGCATGTACTTCACCGTCACGAGGGACGGAAGACCTCTCCGCAAGAGAAGGTACTGGTTCAGCGAGACCTTTTATATCCTCGCGAACGCCGAATATTATCTGGCGACGGGCGACGGGGAAAAACTGGAAGAGGCGAGGAAATATTTCCGCTTCGTCCTGCAGATGTATCGGGATCCCTCGTCCGATCCCTATCGGGTCACGCCGAAGACGATCGCGGCGACGAGAAAAATGAAGAGTCTCGCCCAACCGATGATCCTGCTCAACGTGACTTCGGTCATGCGGCGCGCGGATCCGGCGAACGAGAGGGAATATGCCGCCGTCGCCTCGGAACTGACGCGGGATATCGGCAATTTTTATAAGCCCGAACTGCACGCCCTGCTCGAAAACGTGACCGACCGGAACGAATACCTCGCGGAAGCTGCCGAGGGAAGGGTGGTCAATCCCGGTCACGATATCGAGGCGAGTTGGTTTCTCCTCGAAGAAGGACTTTTCCGCGGCGACGAAAAACTCGTCGGCTTTGCGAAGACGGTGTTCGACGACGCCGTCGCGCGGGGCTGGGACGAAGAATACGGCGGTATCCTCTATTTCAGGGACGTCGAAAACAAGCCCGTGGAAGCGTACGAACACGACATGAAACTGTGGTGGCCGCACAACGAGGCGATCATTGCCTCTCTGTCGTTTTACGCCGCGACGGGCGAGCGGAAGTACAAGGAATGGTTCGAAAAAGTCGTCGGTTACGCTTTTCCCCGGTTTTCCGATCCCGAATACGGCGAATGGTTCGGGTATCTCCGGAGAGACGGAAAGCCTACCGAGCCGCCCTGCAAAGGGCACACCTATAAAGGGGCCTTTCACGTGATGCGGATGCTCTTTAAAGTGCTGGATATATTCGACGGATATACGTCTGCCGGAGTGGAAAAACGACCCTTCTGCGGGAAGGAAACGGGAAACATATGATATCGCGTTTCAGATGCAACGGACAGGAAAATCCCGTCGGCGTTGACAGGACGGTCATTCTGACCTGGGAAACGGATTTTCCGGTCGAACGGTTTTCCGTCCGCGTGGA
>CAMAJQ010000141.1 GCA_945835865.1 uncultured Clostridia bacterium | reverse complement strand
ATCCCTATGAGACACTCCCTTTCCGATCGGCTTTTTTCTTTTGCTTTCCGTGCATATCGGCGGAAGGGAATGAATATACTGTAAATGCGAACCCGTTGAAAGTCCGGCGACCGGATAGCGCCCGTCGGGCGGACGGAGAGGAGGAAGAGAGTGGAATACAATTACTCGGATCTGAAAAAGAAAAGCGTCATCAACGTTTCCGACGGGAAAAACCTCGGGAAAATATGCGACCTCGTGATTTCCTGGCCGGACGGGAAAGTGACGGGTATGATCGTTCCCGGGCGGAAAAGCGGGTTGTTCGGCGGGAGTGAACTGATCATCGGTTTCGGCTGTATCGACCGCATCGGCGACGATTCCGTACTCGTAAAGGTCGGCTGCCCTTCGGAAAACTGCGGGCCCTGTGCTTCTTCGGAAAACGGAGAAGAGGAATGACGGCGCCCGTCGTTTTTTACGAAAAAAAGAAGAAAACCAGTTTTATGAAGTTATTGCCCGTCGGTTTTTATCGGCGGGTATCTTTTTGTTCCGTTTCCGCCGTGAGATCGCATTCCGCGCGATCCTTTGCTTATACGGATATAAGGAGGTTTCGTCTGACGCTTCTTCTTTCTTTTGAGAGGTTCGCCTGACTTTTATCGTTTTTTCGACAAAAAATCGTTGTAAAAAAACGGGAAATATGATATACTTGAAGCGATAAGCGTTATCTCTCCTTCGGAGAGAGACGAACGGTTTCCGCTCTGCGGGCGGAAACGCCCCGGATTTTTAAGAGGACGAAAAACGTCCGGAAAGGAGTTTGCGCGTCGGAATGAGGTTCTGCGAAGAGTTGAAAAAAGAAAGGGCGGAGTCGCTGAACGGCGTCGTTCTGGCGTTCGTCGGGGACGCGGTATATTCTCTTTTCGTGCGGGAAAAACTCGTTGCGGAGGGGGACCGGAAGACGGGAGACCTCAACAGGCGTTCCTCCGCCGTCGTCTGCGCGAAAGCGCAGGCGGTTGCCGCAAAGGAAATTTATCCTCTCCTGACGGAAGAGGAACAAGGGGTGTTTCGCCGAGGGCGGAACGCAAAAAAACCGTCGCACGCAAAAAATGCCGGCGTCGCGGAATACAATCTGTCCACCGCGCTCGAGGCGGTCTTCGGCTATCTCTATCTCACGGGCGGACGGGAGAGACTGAACGAACTCCTCTCTCTCGCGGCGGATATTTCTTACCCGCAGGCAAAAGAAAGTTCGTCGGGAAGGGCGCGGCGGGAGGAAAACGAGCCGACGGAAAAGAAGATCGGTGAAACGGAAGACACGGACGGAAAGGACGAAAGGAAAACGGTATGAAAATCGAAGGAAAAAACGCGGTCAGAGAACTGCTGAAAACCAAAAAGACGGTCGATAAGATCGTCGTGATGAACGGAATGAGAGACGCGGAGTCGAGAGACCTTCTTTCCCGCGTGAAGCAGGCGGGTATCAAGGTCCAGTTCTGCGACAAATCGGTGCTCGATAAGGAGAGCGAGAGCCGTCGTCATCAGGGCTTCATCGCCTACGTTTCCGATTACCGCTATCGGGAACTCGACGAGATCTTGTCCGACTGCCGGGAGAAAGAGGACGCTTTTCTCGTCCTTTTAGACGGCGTGGAAGATCCGCACAACCTCGGCAGCATCATCCGCGTCTGCGAATGCGCGGGGGTGGACGGGCTCGTGATCGGCAAACACAGAAGCGCGAGCGTGACCGACGCCGTCATGCGAATTTCGGAGGGCAGCGCGAATCATCTGAAAATCGCGAGGGTCGTCAATCTCAATTCGGCAATCGAACAGATCAAAAAGGAAAACGTCTGGGTGTACGCCCTCGAACTCGGCGGGCAGTCCGTTTATCAGTGCGATCTGAACGGGAGGATCTGTTTCGTGGTCGGAGGGGAAGATACGGGGGTGAACAAACTCACGCGCGAAAAATGCGACGGGATCCTTTCCATTCCCATGTACGGCAAGGTCAATTCGCTGAACGCGTCCGTCGCGACGGGCATCGGAGTGTTCGAGGCGATGCGCCGCAGAAAAAATGTTTGAAGAACTGTCGGACGTCGAGCTCGTCGCCCTGCATAAACGGGGAGATATCGACGCCTTTCCCGCCCTGTTCGGGCGTTACCGCAAAATGATCGGAAGCCTCGCTTCCTCGTATTTTCTCGTCGGGGGAGACAGGGACGATCTGATGCAGGAAGGAATGCTCGGTTTGCTGAAGGCGGTAAATACTTTTCAGCCGGACGCCGGCGCGTCCTTTTCCACTTTCGCTTATCTTTGCGTGGATTCCGGCATGAAAACGGCGGTGAAGAAGTCCCTTTCGGCAGGGAATTATCCGCTGAACGCCTCCGTCGATCTGAGTCAACAGGGGGAAAAACTTTATTCCGAGGTCGATCCCGAACGGACGGTGATCGGTAAGGAAGAGGAAGAGGAATTCGATAAAAAGATTTCCGCGACCCTCTCTTCCCTCGAATACGGAGTTCTGAGTTGTTTCCTCGCGGGGCTTTGCTACCGCGAGATCGCGGAAAAACTCGGCGTGACCGAGAAGGCGGTGGACAACGCCCTCTTCCGCATCCGGAAAAAATTACATTGACCGTCGCCTCTTCCGGAAGGGGAAAGCGGTAAATCGGGTAATCTATGGCATATCTTGCACTTTACAGAAGGTTTCGTCCGAACGGCTTTCAAGGGCTGATCGGACAGGATCACGTCGTCCGTACGCTGACCAATCAGATCGAAACGGGCAGGATCGGGCACGCCTATCTTTTTTGCGGGGCGAGGGGAACGGGAAAGACCTCCGCGGCGAAAATTTTCGCGCGGGCGATCAACTGTCTTTCGCCCGTCGACGGCTCTCCCTGCGGGAAATGCGAAGCGTGTCGCGCGCTCGCCGATCCGTCCAATCTCGATATCCTCGAAATGGACGCCGCCTCCAACAATAAAGTGGAGAACGTGCGCGAGATCCGCGATAAGATCCAATATCCGCCCGTGAGCGGCAAATACAAAGTATATATCATCGACGAAGTGCATATGCTCACGACGGAAGCGTTCAACGCTCTTCTCAAAACGCTGGAAGAGCCGCCTAAACACGCCGTGTTCATTCTCGCGACGACCGAAGTGCACAAATTGCCGTCGACCATTCTCTCCCGCTGCATGCGGTTCGATTTCCGCCTTATCCCCACCGGGGAGATCGCCTCGCTCATCGGCAGGATTTATCGGGAGATCGGAAAGGAATACGACGAGGAAGCCGTGACCGCCATCGCAAAGGCGGGAGCGGGAAGCGTGAGAGACGCCCTCTCCATCGCCGATATCTGCGTTTCCTACCGCGACGGAAAACTGACGTATGCGGACGTGCTGGAAATTCTCGGAGCGACCGATTCGGCGAAGATCACAGAGACGCTCGATTGTATTTTTTCTTCACGGACGGGCGAGATGCTGGAGACCGTCGAGAGCCTTGCCGATTCGGGAAAGAGCATCGGGGTTTTATGTCGGGATCTGATCTCCCGTTTGCGCGAACTCATCGTCTGCAAGACCTGCAGGACGGCGAAGGAACTTCTCGGGTTGCCCGAAGACGTCTTCGACGGACTTAAAAAACTCGCCGATTCGGTCGACGAACACAGGCTGCTCAGAACGGTGGAGATCTTCAGCGAAGCGGAGGCTTCTCTGCGTTATTCGCAGACTCCCCGCGTCCTCCTGGAAGCGGCGTGCATCAAGGCGGCTCAACCCGCCGACGACTATAATATCGACGCGCTGATCGCCCGCGTTTCGGCGCTTGAAAAAATGCTTGAAAACGGAGTCGTTTCCGTAAAAACGGAAGCCTCCGGGTCGATAAACGGGAAAACCGATCGTTTTGCGGATCCTTCTGCAAACGCTTCGGCCGACGCTGCGGGAAAAGAAGAAAATAGAGA
>CAMAJQ010000140.1 GCA_945835865.1 uncultured Clostridia bacterium | reverse complement strand
GCAAAATTGAAAACGGAATTGCAAAAAACGTCCTTCTCAAAAGACTTTTTGGCACTTCCTTCAAGTTTGTTTGCGTCGTTTTTCCGAAGAATCAGGGGGTATTCCGAGTGGGCGGAAAAATAGGAGAGCAGGTCGGGCCTTTCCTTTTTTACGGCGAGGACCTTCAGGTACGAGGATTCGGAAAGGCATTTTTTCACAAGCGTTTTTTCAATATTGAGAACGGAAGACGTCAGGATCCTGTTCAGTCTCGTACAAGTATAACGCTTCGTTTTGAGTTTTTCGGTCAGGTCGTCGTACGATTTTGCGTGAAGGGCGAAAGCCTTGATGCGATTTTCAAGGCCTTCGGTACAATCGAGGATTTTTCCGAGATCTTTTTTGCTTTTGGAAAGCGCGGAGTAAACGGCGAGATCGCCGATATCCGGTAAGCGGTCAGGCAGATCGCGGTATACGAAGGGGGGAACGTTGTTTTCAATCGTAGTTTTTTCTCCTCTTGCGATTGCGTCGCGGATTGCGGAAGCGGAAGAGAGATCTTCGTGAATCGTCCGGTCGAGATAGTCTGCGCCCTTTCGCCGAATCGGGTAGATCTCCGCGTCGGAGTTGAGAGAGAGAACGGCTTTTGCGTATTCCACACCGAGGACGTTGTTCGGGCTTTTCAATAAATCGAAATCAAGATCCTGCACCTTCATTTTCTGCAATGCGTTGACTTTTGCCCGTATCTGCGATACGCCGGTTTTCAGTTCCCGTTTCATGAGGGAGCGGAATTCTCTGCTTTCTTCGGTGAGGGCAGCGGCGGTTGATAGAAAACTATCCTTCGTTCCGCTTTCCGTCCCGAAACAGAGCGTTTTTTCTCCTTGAACGGAGGAGAGGAGTCTGACGGCTCCCGTGGCAAAGATTTCTGCGGGCGCGGTTGCGAATACGGCGGGAAGTTCAAATACGATGTCCGCTCCTGCAAGCACGGCGTGTTTTGCCCGCGTGTACTTGTCGAGTAGGGCGATTTCTCCCCGTTGTGTGAAATTTCCGCTCATCAGAACGGCGACGCATTCCGGGGCGATGCGTTCGCGGATCGTGCGGAGATGGAGCAGATGACCGTTATGAAGAGGGTTATATTCGCAAACGGCAAAACAAATTTTCATTTCCGTGCCCCCTTTTAATTGATATTTCCGTTTGAAAGGTGTATAATAGATACGTTTGGACGGGTCGCACGATCCGATCCGTCCGATTTATTCTCTTTTCCCTTCTATTTTATACCATAGGAAAAGATATATCAATCGTTTGAAAGGCTTTTTGTCAAAAAGGAGTAAATCATGTCGAAGGTTCTGAACGAAATCAAACAGAGAGCGTCTCTTCTCGGCAAGCATATCGTCCTGCCCGAGGGAGAGGATAAGAGAGTGGTGGAAGCGGCTTCCGTTTCCGTGAAAGAGGGCATTGCGAAGATTACTCTTCTCGGCAACAGGGAAGAGATCGTCAGGGAAAATCCGGACGTCGATCTTTCCGGCGTAACCGTGATCGACCCCCTCACTTACGAAAAGACCGAAGAATACGCGGATCTCTTATACGAACTCCGCAAAGCGAAAGGAATGACCCCCGAACTCGCCCGCGAGACGTTGAAAAAAGACTACACCATGTACGGCGCGCTCATGCTGAAAGCGGGAGACGTCGACGGAATGGTTTCGGGAGCCTGCCATTCGACGGCGAACACCCTTCGTCCCGGACTTCAGGTCATCAAGACCGCCCCGGGAACGCCTATCGTTTCGGCTTACTTCCTGATGATCGCTCCCGAATGCGGTAATCGCTACTGCGAGGACGGGTGCTATATCTACGCCGATTCCGGACTCAATCAGAATCCCACGAGCGAGGAACTCGCGTTTATCGCCCGTTCTTCCGCGCAGAGCGCAAAGGCGATTGCGGGAATCGAACCGAGAGTCGCGTTTATTTCCCATTCTACCAAGGGTTCCGCAAAGCACGCGGACGTGGATAAGGTGACGGCTGCCGTGGCTAAGTTCCATGAGATCTGTCCCGAAGTGGTTGCGGACGGCGAACTGCAGTTCGACGCGGCGATCGTCCCCGAAGTCGGAGCATCCAAAGCGCCCGGTTCTCCCGTGGCGGGCCATGCGAACGTTCTCATTTTCCCCGATCTCGACGCCGGCAACACCAACTATAAAAACACCGAGAGGCTCGGCGGTTTTCAGGCGGTCGGTCCTCTTTGTCAAGGACTTGCGAAACCCATCAACGACCTTTCGAGAGGTTGTCACATGGAAGACATCGTCGCGGCGGTGGCGATCACCGCGCTGCAGACGCAGATCTGAATAAAATACGAAATAAAGGGGTAAAA
Source organism: uncultured Clostridia bacterium (assembly GCA_945835865.1). Taxonomy (GTDB): domain Bacteria; phylum Bacillota; class Clostridia; order Christensenellales; family Borkfalkiaceae; genus UBA10281. The sequence goes on along the minus strand of CAMAJQ010000140.1, from coordinate 1,600 downwards.
TCAATATGAAAATTCTCGTCATCAACGCGGGGAGTTCTTCCCTGAAGTATCAGCTCATCGATATGGCTACCGAAAAGGCGATCGCCAAGGGCGGTTGCGAGAGGATCGGGCTTGACGGGTCCTTCTGCAAGCACAAGGCAAACGGAAAGGAGACGACGATCTCCGCGCCGATGCCGACGCATAAAGAGGCCATTCAGGTCGTGCTGGACGCTCTCGTGGACAAAGAATACGGCGCGATTTCCTCGATGAAGGAGATCGACGCGGTGGGGCACAGAATCGTCCACAGCGGGGAGATCTTCAACGACTCCGTTCTGCTGACCGACGAAAATATGAAAATCATCGAAGAACTTGCGGAACTTGCTCCTCTTCATCAGCCTGCAAACATCATCGGCGTCAACGCCTGCAAAGCGATCATGCCGGGCGTCCCGATGGTCGGCGTATTCGATACTGCTTTCCATTCCACCATGCCCGAAAAGGCGTATATTTACGGAATTCCTTACGAAGCGTATAAAGATTTCAAGATCAGAAGATACGGCTTCCACGGTACGAGCCACCGTTTCGTTTCGTCGGAAGCGGCGAAATATCTCGGAAGAGAGAACGATCCCGATTTCAAGGTGATCACCCTTCACCTTGGAAACGGTTCTTCGATTTCTGCGGTCAAGGGAGGGAAGAGCATGGATACTTCCATGAGTTTTACCCCGCTCGGCGGCGTTCCCATGGGAACGAGATCGGGAGACCTCGATCCCGCGATCGTCGAATTCCTTGCGTCTAAGTACGGTATGACCCTTTCGGAAACCATCAACTATCTCAATAAAAAATCGGGTGTGAGCGGTCTTTCCGGCGTTTCCTCCGATTTCAGAGACCTGACGAAGGCGGCAGAGGAGGGCAATCACAGGGCAAGGCTTGCTCTGGACGTCTTCACCTATTCCTGCAAGAAATATCTTGGGTCCTACGCCGCCGCGCTCGGCGGGGCGGACTGCGTGGTGTTCACCGCCGGGATCGGCGAGCACGACGCGAGAGTAAGATCGTCCGTCGTGGAAGGCCTCGGATTTATGGGGATCGCGATCGACGAGACGAAAAACAACGATCTCGGAGACGGGATCTGCGATATCACGGCGCCGGGCGGCAAAGTGAAAGTCCTCGTCATTCCGACCAACGAGGAACTCGTGATCGCCCGCGATACGGAAAGACTTGCAAAATAATTGAGGATTTTTTGCCTTTCGGGTAAAAAAATATTGACATTACCGAAAAAAAAAGGTATAATCAATAGGCATATTATGGTTATCGACGTAAGAAAACTCAAATACGCAGGGAAAACGGAGTGTTCGTTTCATTTTGATTACGAAGCGGACGATTCGATGATTACATTACCTGACGCGACGTTCGACGGCCCCGTTTCGGTTACGGGAACGCTTACGATTGGCGGTAACGAAGTTACGGTCGAAGGGGAAGTCGGATATTCGGTTGCGGGCGAATGCTCGCGTTGTCTGGATAGCGTCATTTTCCATAACGTCGTTGAATTCAACGAAGTTCTCTCCGAAAGCAAAGAAGACGAAGAGGCTTATCCCTACGCCAAAGGTCTCGTTGACCTTACGGAAAT
>CAMAJQ010000139.1 GCA_945835865.1 uncultured Clostridia bacterium | reverse complement strand
CTGCCGGGCGAGACCGGAAAACGTCGCCTTAGCCGTCGGATTTTTTCCGGCACTTTTCGCAGACGGTATAGACGGTAAGCCTGTAATCGAGGACCGGACCTTCGGTCACGTCCTTTAAATAATCCGTCAGCCCGTCCGAAGGCAGATCGGTCATTCTGCCGCATTTCCCGCACACGAGATGCCCGTGTCGAATCCCCGTTTTATCGTAACGCGCGGGCGCGGACGGAAAAACGACCTTTCCGACCTCTCCTTCTTCTTCCATGATGGCGAGATTGCGGTAAACCGTTCCCCTCGCGATGTTGGGAATACGCTTTCTCGCCGCAACGAAAATCTCTTCCGCCGTCGGGTGTCCGTCGGCGGAGTCGATGATTTCCCTGATCATTCTTCTCTGTTTCGTCATGATTCCGTCTCCGTCCTCCCTCTGCTGCGGAGGACGCCCCCTTTTACTGCACGCGCTTTCTCTTCGCCTTGCCCGCCGCGACGTCGAGGTCTTCCAGCCAGGTCGACGCCGAACAGTCGGAAGGCATTCTCCAATCCCCGCGGGGAGAGAGGGAAACGCTTCCCACCTTGACCCCGTCGGGCAGGCAGGAACGCTTGAACTGTTGGGCGAAAAAGCGTTGCAGGAATACCTTCAGCCAACGGTACACGGCGTCTTCGTCGTATTCTCCGCGGAAGGTCTCGACGGCGATTTTATAAAGTTTGCCGGGCGCAAAGCCCATTCTCACGAAATAATAAAGGAAAAAGTCGTGCAGGGCGTACGGTCCGACGAGTTCCTCCGTCTTCTGAGAGATCTTTCCCTCGCCGTCCGCGGGGACGAGTTCGGGACTGACGGGGGTATCGAGAATATCCTTGAGTATCGCCGCGAGTTTGCCCTTCGACCGGTCTGCCACGTGGCGGATCAGGTAGCGGACGAGGGTCTTCGGCACCGAGCCGTTCACCCCGTACATGGACATATGGTCCCCGTTATACGTCGCCCAGCCGAGCGCAAGTTCGGAGAGGTCGCCCGTGCCGACGACGAGCCCGCCCGTCTTGTTGGCGATATCCATCAGGACCTGCGTGCGCTCTCTCGCCTGCGCGTTCTCGTAAGTGACGTCCGTCGTCTTTTCGTTTTGCCCGATATCGCGGAAATGGCTTAAAACGCTCTCGCGGATATCGATCTCCCTGAGCGTCACGCCGAGTTTTTCGGCGAGAAGCACGGAATTGTTCTTCGTTCTCTCCGTCGTTCCGAAACAGGGCATGGTCACCGCGACGACGGAAGCGAGCGTTCTGCCCGCAGACTTCGCCGCACGGCAGGCGACGAGAAGGGCAAGCGTGCTGTCCAGCCCGCCCGAAACGCCCACGACGAGCGTCTTCGCCCGCGTGTGCTCCATTCTTCTGCGCAACCCCTCCGCCTGCAGGGACAGAATGAGTTCCGCGCGATCTCCGAGTTCTCTTTCGTCCGAGGGGACGAAGGGATATTTGTCGTACCGCCGCGTAAAACGGTCCTCCGGGATATACAGCGCGAAGGGAAGAACGCGGACGTCGCTTCTCTCCTCGCGGTAACCGGCGATTTTGGAACGCTCGTAGCAGAGGAATTTCACGTCGATCTCGGCGATCGCCTCTTTTGCGGAAAAAAGTTCCGTTTCGGCGAGCACTTTACCGTTTTCGGTTACCAGGTTATGCCCCGCGAAGACGAGATCCGTGGAGGATTCCCCCCCGCAGGCGTCGGCGTAAACGTAGCCGCAGACGGCTTTTGCCGACTGCATGGCGACGAGTTCCCTGCGATATTGCGCCTTGCCGACGATCTCGTCGCTGGCGGAAAGATTGAGTATGACCGTCGCCCCCGCCGCGGCGAGAGAAGAAGAGGGGCTGTCCGCCACCCAGAGATCTTCGCAGATCTCCACCCCGACGACGAGTTCTTTCAGATAGGTGTCGCGGAAGAGAAGATCCGTCCCGAAAGGACGTTCCCTGCCGCCGAAAAAGACGGTGCCGGTCGTCCCCTTTCCGCTCGAAAACTGTCTCTTTTCGTAGAATTCGTTATAGTTCGGAAGATGCGTCTTGGGAACGACGCCGAGAATTTCGCCGCGGAAAATCACGATTGCGCAGTTGTACACCTTTGCATTCCGCCTCACCGCGCACCCGACGGCAAACATGACGTCGAATTTCGCCGTCGCCTTGGCGATATCGACGACCGTCTTTTCACATTCTTCGAGAAGAAGGTCCTGATAGAAGAGATCGCCGAGCGTGTAGCCGCAGACGGACAGTTCGGGGAAAACGACGACGCGCACCCCTTTTCTCGCCGCGTCCGCGACCGCGGATACGATCTCCTCCGCGCGGGAATAGAGATCGCCGAGTTTTCCGTTCAGCGTGTACGCCCCCACTCTGACGAAGCCGAGGGACTTTTCCTCCCTTTTTCTCTCCTGCTTTTCCGCCACCACGTCGGAAAGCCGCATTCCCATCGCGTCGCACAGTTTCGCGAGCGTTTCCGTCTTGATGCTCTTCGTGGAGGAAGCGAGAATTTTGTTGAGCGTCCCGACGGGGATCCCGCTCCGCTGCGAAAGTTCCTTGGTCGTCATGCCCGACTGCTGCTTCAGCATCCGGAAGCGTTTGACGTCATCGTTCACCTTACACCTCTTTCGCGGGCTCGTCCGCCCGCAAACAATCTGTATTTCCATTTTACCACTTTTTATCACTTCTGTAAAGTCTTTTTCCCCGCTGAAAAACAAAAATCCGCCTGCGCGGAAAAGAGGTTGACAAACTCCCGAAGAAGTTGTACAATGGTGGTACGACGAAAGAAAAAGAAAGGGACGGTTTTCGCGCCGCCTCTTTCGCGGAGGTTTTCATGCAAACGGATTTCAAAGAATACGTTCCCTATTACGTTAAAACGTTTGAACGACTGGTCAACACGCCGAGCCCGAGCGGGTATTACACGGAGATCCTTCCCGTTCTCCGCGAACTCGCGAGGGAGACGGGCGCGGAATTCGAGCGGACGAAAAAAGGCTGCGCCGTGCTCACTCTGAAAGGAAAATCGGCGGAGACGCTCGGGCTGTGCGCCCATGCGGACACCCTCGGCGCCATGGTCAGAGGGATCGGCGCGAACGGAAGCCTCACCTTCTCGAAAGTGGGCGGACCCATTCTCCCCACCCTCGACGGCGAATACTGCACGGTCATCACGCGGGAGGGAAAGAAGTATTCGGGCACTTTCCTCTCCACCAGCCCCGCCGCCCACGTCAACCGTGACAGCGCGACGAAAGAGCGCACGGAAGAAACCATGTATATCCGCCTCGACGAAAAAGTCGCGACTCCCGCCGACGTGCGCGCCCTCGGGATCGAGAGCGGAGACTACGTCGCCTACGATCCGAAATTCGTCTTTACGGAGAGCGGTTTCATCAAATCCCGCTTTATCGACGACAAGGCGAGCGTGGCGGCGTTCTTCACCGTCCTCAAATACGTTTCGGACAAGCGCATCGTGCCCGAACGGACGGTCAAATTCCTCGTCACCCTTTACGAAGAAGTGGGGCACGGGGCGAGTTACGTTCCGGAAAACCTCGTCTCTATGCTCGGGGTGGACATGGGGTGTATCGGCAGCGACCTCAACTGCACCGAGCACGACGTATCCGTCTGCGCGAAGGACAGCCGCGGACCTTACGACTACGACCTGACTTCCCGCCTGATCTCCCTCGCGAAAGAAAACAAACTCTCCTACGCCGTGGACGTTTACCCCTATTACGGGTCGGACGTCGGCGCCATGTGGGCGGCGGGCTACGACGTCCCGGGCGCCCTCGTCGGGACGGGCGTGCACGCTTCGCACGGAATGGAGAGAACGCATATCGACGGCGTTCTCAACACCCTGAAACTGATCGCCCTCTATCTCGGCGTCTGACCTTTCGCCTTTCGGAGTAAAGTCCTTCTGCGTTTCTTTCCCCGTCGTCCGTCGCGGGCGCACGGCGGAAACGAAGAG
>CAMAJQ010000138.1 GCA_945835865.1 uncultured Clostridia bacterium | reverse complement strand
GTTTCTCCTGTTTGCTATAATGAAGAAGAAAAGAAAACGTTTGTTTGGTGATATATGTTTGATCCGGAAAAACTTGCCATTCTCGTCAACGGTGCAAAATTCGACGTTTCATGCTCTTCGTCCGGCTCGGACCGCAAAAACGGGAAAAGGGGGCTCGGGAATACCTCGTACGGGGGGATCTGCCATTCCTTTACCGAGGACGGAAGATGCATTTCTCTTTTGAAAATTCTGATGAGCAACCGATGCGTTTATTCCTGCGAATACTGCGTCAACCGACGGGACAACGACGTCCCCCGCGCGACGGCGACCCCGGACGAGATCTGCGAACTGACCGTGGATTTTTACAGAAGAAATATGATAGAAGGGCTTTTTCTCTCCTCCGCAATCGAACAGAGCCCCGATTACACGATGGAAAAACTGACGGAAACGGTCGTTCGGTTGAGAAAGCTCTACCGTTTCAACGGATATATTCATCTGAAAGGAATTCCGTCCGCCGACCCCGCCCTGATCCGAAAAGCGGGAAGATATGCGGACAGAATGAGTTTCAACGTCGAACTCCCTTCCGAAAAAAGTCTGAAACTGCTCGCTCCGCAAAAGACGAGAAACGGTATTTTCACACCGATGAAACTCGCGGCGGAAGAGTACGCTGAAGCAAAACGCGTGAGAGACAAAGGCTTTCTTCCCGCAGGACAGACGACGCAGATGATCGTCGGCGCAAGCCCGGAATCAGACGGAAACATTCTCCGTCTGTCCCAGGCGCTCTATCGCAGATTTTCTCTCAAAAGGGTGTACTACTCTTCCTATATCCCCACGAATCCGTCCTCGAAAATTCTGCCTGCAAGCCCCGTCGGAATGCTTCGGGAACACCGTCTTTATCAGGCGGACTGGCTGATCCGCTTTTACGGATTTACCGCCGAGGAGATCCTCGACGAAGACGAAAACCTCGCCGAAGGATACGACCCGAAATGCGGATGGGCGCTGCGCCATCCCGAACTTTTTCCCGTGGAAGTCAACACCGCACCTCCCGAATTACTTCTGCGCGTACCCGGAATCGGTTTCCACGGAGCGACGAAAATCGTCAAGGCAAGGGCTTACGGCGCGTTGACTTTCGAAGACCTTGCGCGGATGCGTATCGTTCTCAAACGTGCGGAACACTTTATCACCTGCAAGGGGAAATTTTTCGGGATCGAGGACCGTTCCGCATTGCAAAACGCTCTTTTGCTCGCAGATAACCGATCGCAACCTCAACAACTTTCCATGTTTTCCGACCCTTCCGTCGCCGAGTCCGCCCTGACGGGAGAACTGTGAAATAAAAGAAAGATAATCAACTTATCACACAAGAAAGGATAAATTTTTATGGTTTCGTTTCAATTTGACGGAAGCGAAAAAGGACTGTTTTGCTGCCTCTTCGTTTCCTATACGCAAAAAAAACACCCCGACCTCGTGACCGACGGAGTGCTTCAACAGAGAATCGGCGACGAAACAATCGGAATTCTTACCGACGACGCCGCTGCGGAAAGAGTCAAAAAAGGGCTTGCAAGATGCAGGACGAAAGGCATCTTTTCCGACGTGAAAACGGTGCTTCGCAGCGATGAAAAACTGAGATTTACGACTCTCTTCCGCTATTTGCGGCTCGCCCTCGACAACAGAGAAACGGACGTTTCGGAAAACTATGCGGATCCCGCCGTCCTCGCCGTGCGCGATATCGTCAGGCGGGTCCGTCTCGAAACCCATCGGATGCTCGGATTTCTCCGTTTCTCGCGTTCGGTCGAAGGATTTTATTACGCGCACTACGAACCGGACAACGACGTGACCGACCTGCTCCTTCCTCATTTCGTCGACCGTTTCCGTCTTCAGCCTTTTCTCATTCACGACGTAAAGCGGAACGTACTCGGTGTGTACGACGGAAAAAAAACGGGCGTTCTGCATCTCGGCGAACAACCCGTGACCGTCTTTCTCGATCGCAAAGAAGACGATTTTCTGCGGCTCTGGCGAACGTATTACGACAGCGTGAATATTGCAGAAAGGAAAAACGAACGACTTATGAACGCCTGTATGCCGAAACGTTACCATAAAAATCTGCCTGAAAAGAACCGCGTGACGGAATGAAGCGGACGGCTCTACGCCGGTTTTTGATCAGGAACAAGTGAGAGGATAAAATCCGGCGTCCGCTCTCAATCCTTTCCCAAGGTCAGAAACGGACGTGATTCACGCCTTCTCTGTGACTGTAACGATAGAGAACGATTTTATGACCGATGGTACATACGATCTCCGCGCGGAGTTTCTTCGCGAGTTCCTCGCAAATCCCTTTCGCGTCTTCATCGGCGTTGTTTAAAACGCTGATCTTGATCAGTTCTCTCTTTTCGAGGGCGTCCGAAAAAGAGGAGATCATATTGTCGGAAATGCCTCCCTTACCAATCTGTCCGATCGGATCTATCTCCTGCGCGAGAGAGCGCAGCGTACTTCTTTGTTTCGACGTAAAACTCATACCGATATTCCTTTTCTTTCTTATTTAATCTACGAAATCGAATTCGATCTCGCCGATCACGACGGTATCTCCGTCTTTTGCGCCTTTTCTCCGAAGTTCGGCGATAACGCCGAAATCAAGAAGGGTCTTTTGCATATATGCAAGGCTGTCCATGTCGTCCAGAACGACGTTGCGCTCCAGTAGGGACACGAGAGGTCCGTCCACGACGAATACAGAATCTTCCTCGTCGTACGAAACGGTAAATTCGCTCGGATTCTTCTTTTCAAAACGGAACTCTTCAAATTCCATCGGTCCGGGTTTGGGCAAGGTCGCAAGGACTGAAACGATCTCCCGGATAAGTTCCTCGAGCCCTTCTCCTTTCAGGGCGGAAATGCGGAAGACTTTTCTCCCGTCTCCGTCGGCGGCGAGCCGTTTTTCAAACTCCTCCGCCTTTTCTTCCGCCCCGTAAAAATCACATTTGTTCAGGGCGATCAGTTGAGGTCTTCCCGCAAGAGTCTCCGAATACCCGGACAGTTCGCGGTTGATCTGCAGATAATCCTCGTAGGGATCTCTGCCTTCCACACCGGAAACGTCGACGACGTGGACGAGAAGTCTCGTGCGCTCGACGTGGCGGAGGAAATCGAAACCGAGCCCCGCGCCTTCGGACGCCCCCTCGATCAGCCCCGGGATATCGGCGCACACGAAGGAATCGTCGTAGTATTTTACGACCCCGAGATTGGGAGAAAGGGTGGTAAAATGATAATTGGCGATTTTCGGCTTCGCGCCCGAAATTTTAGAAAGCAAGGTCGATTTCCCGACGTTGGGAAATCCGACGAGACCGACGTCCGCGATGATCTTCAGTTCCAGAACCACTTTTCTCGGTTCGATTTTTTCTCCCGTCTGCGCAAAATGCGGCGCATGGCGCTTACTCGTACAGAAATGTGTGTTTCCTTTGCCCCCTTTTCCTCCTTCGAGAAGAAGGGCTTTCTGCCCGTCGTAATAAACGTCGCACAGTATTCCGCCCGTCTCGGCGTCTTTACAGACCGTTCCGAGGGGAACGGAGATATAAAGATCCTCGCCGTTTTTTCCGTGGCGATTGTTCGGTTCCCCTTTCCCGCCGTTCTCCGCAACGTATTTCCTCTTGAATTTAAAATCGATCAGGCTGGTTTTATGACGGTCGCCGACGAGAAATACGCTTCCTCCGTTTCCTCCGTCTCCGCCGTCGGGTCCGCCGTTCGCAACGCCTTTGTAGCGAATGAACGAGACGACGCCGTCGCCGCCGTTACCCGACTTGATCGTAATTCCTTCTTTATCGATAAACATTCCTTATTTCTCCCCGTTCTTTGCTTCCGCCTGTTTTTTACCGTATTCGCACAGATCGGCAAGGACGCATTCCTCGCAGGCGGGCTTTCTTGCCGAACAAACTCTTCTGCCGTGATAGATGAGCCAGTGGTGCGCCTTCGACCAGACGTTTTTG
>CAMAJQ010000137.1 GCA_945835865.1 uncultured Clostridia bacterium | reverse complement strand
CTTCTGCGAAAGGGTATAAGTCCCGGGGATCACCGCTTTGACCGACGAGGGGAAAGAGGTCAGAGTCTGCGTCTTTCCGCCGCCTTTGACGGTGAGCGAGGTGCCCATGCAGCGCACGTTGATATCGTCCCCGACTTCAAACGCGTACTTTTCCACCGCGGCGGGGAAGATCCGGTCGAACAGATTGTTCATCAGCAGCGGCCATTCCGCCAGAATGGGCAGCCAGGAATAATTGAGGCTGAAGCACAGAATGGCGACTCTTTCCGTTTCCGTTTCCTTGTAAAGCAGAGCGGGAGAACCGTTGATCGTCGAAAGAAGGCACTGATAGTTGTTGTAATTGGTGATTTCGACGTATCTCTGAATGAGGATGTTTTCGGGAAGGATGTTGTCCAGAATGGGATTTCCCTCGCCGTCCTCGCCTATGGTGAGATACTGGTCGCTGTTCCAGTAACGGATGGAACCGACGGAAAACTCACCGCCCGTCGGCGTTGAACTCGGGTTGATGAGGAACACGAAACCGTCCGTCGGCATGACGGGAGGCATGGTGTTTTCGAAGATATAGTAGTCGTATCCTTCGACGACGGGATCGCCCTTTTTGATCTCGTCGATGGTAATATTCCACTGGTCGTCGTAAAGGGACTGGAGGACGAGAAGAATATTCGAGACGAAGGGGTTGACGGTAGAAGCGTTGTTGAACGTACTGTAATATTCGATTTTGAGACGGGGTCTGTCTCCTCCGTACACTTCGAAGACGTCGTCTTCGGAGAAGGAATCTTTTTCAATCAGCGAAATGCTGATTTTTTCATAGGAAAAGAAGCGGTCCGTTTCGCTGATCGGAACGTACTCGACGTTGCCGTCGCCTATGAGTTCTCCGTCTTCCGTATTATACTGGAAGATCACGGTGGTGACCTGGTTGTCCCTGCAGGAAGGATAGGCGGACAGCTCGATATCGATGCCGGCGTCTTCGTCGTTCAGTTTATTCGCGCCGTTGATCAGAACGGAAACGGAGGGGGTGGAATCCTTGCCGTAGCAGGCGACGTCCACGACGAGGTTGTAATAACCGTCGACGATCTCCGTATAGGCGTTGAGGATAGCGGTATTCGTTTCGTTGCCTTCCGCGTGCACTTTTTCGGTCATCACGTTGACCCCGTCCGGCACGCTGTAATAGGATTTATCCGTATAGACGAAGATCTGCGTCTCCGGGTTGTCCTCGATGACCGTTTCGCACATTCTCAGCGCGGAATCGATATCCGACCCCGCGTAACCGCACTCGGCGGCGTAGAGATCGGTAAACGTTTTGTCAATGTCTTCCCTTTGCGTGGAAGTGGCGCCCTGAAGGAGATAATAGGGATTTTCGTCCGCGACGATCAGGGTCACCTTGCCGTCCTGGGCAAGGATCTCATCCGTAAAGGAGCGAGCCTCGCTGACCGCGCGCTGATAACGCGTCTGCCCGTCCACCTTCGCGCGCATGCTCGCCGAACTGTCGACGATGACGACGACCTCCGGATTTTCGGATGCGATTCTCAGAATCTGCGAGGGCTGCGCCAGGATGAGAGAGCAGGCGGTGACGGCGAGGATCTGCAGGATGATGAGAAGGATATCTCTCAGTCTGCTCGTGGGGAGTTTTTTCTTTCTGTATTTCAGGCTCAGTTTCCAGACGTACGTACTGGAAATCATCTTCTGTTGATAATTGGGCTTGATGATGTATATGATGATGAGGATAATGATCCCTATCAAGCCCAGAAGACCCAAAGGAGTCAGCAGTTTCATGACATTACACCAACCTTTAACAACTCGCCGAACAAGACCTTTTCAATCGGTTGGTCGGTACAAACGGAAATATAATCGACGTCGCGTTTGGAGCAGAAAGTCTTTATCTCCTGCTTAAACCCGTTTATCGCCTCTTCATACGCCTTTTGCATCGTACGGGTTATTCTCAATTTCATATTTTTGGGATCCATCAGATCCGCAGATTCCGAGTCGATCAGGTTCACGCGTCCGTCGTACAGAGGATCGACCTCGTCGGGGGTGAGAACCTGGACGAGAAGGACCTGCCTCTTCTTGTAGCGGAGATACTCCACCGCTTTTTTCCAGTCGCTTTCGGTAAAGAAGTCGGAGATGATGACGGAAAGCCCGTTGTTGGAACTCGTGTCGGGACAGGAAGATACGCATTTATCGATATTCGCTTCCTCGTCGAAAACGACGTTTTCCAACTGGCTGATCGCCCGGAAGAAAGCCGTTTTCCCGATGATCGTGCCGAACGGATTATCCGATTTATCTCCTTTCATGAGATTGAAAGTGACTTTATCCATATTGTGGACCGCGAGAAAACCGAGCGCGGCAGCCGCGCCGATCGCATACGCCGACTTCGACGGGTTATCCTTGCCCATCGAGGCAGAGCAGTCCAGAAAGATCTGGATCTGCATCTGTCTTTCGTCGGTAAAGAGTTTCAGAAAGTATTTTTCGAACCTGCTGTAAAGATTCCAGTCGATACGACGGATATCGTCTCCGAGCTGATATTCGCGGAAATCGGCAAATTCGACCGTTTGTCCGTAAGAGTTTACAAGGTGTTTTCCGCCGAAATAGCCCGCCAGATTGGATTTCAAATTCAACGATAACGTTTCAAGCCGACTGAAAAATTTGTCATTTAAATAAGATACTTTCATTCTGAACACTCCGGTCGGTCAAACCGACGCCATTACTTTTTTGCTTTGTAGTTTTTGCTGACCTCTTCGACGATCATCTTGATCGCGTCGTCCGCGGTCACTCTCTCGGCGATCGCCTCGAAGTTCATCTTGAGACGGTGACGGAGAACGGGATACGCGAGTTCGTTGATATCCGAATACGCGACGTTGAATCTGCCCTTGATGAGCGCGATGACCTTCGCCGCCGAGATAAGAGCCTGACCGGCACGGGGGCTGGCGCCGACCCTGACGTACTTCTTCGCCGCTTCGGAAGCGTTTTCGCTGTTCGGGTGGGTGGCGGAAGTGAGGGTCATGGCGTATCTCAGGACTTCCTCCGCAACGGGGATCTGATTCGCCGTCTCTCTCATTCTGAGGAGTTGTTCGCCCGTGCAGGCGGCGTCCGCGACTTCTTTCATCGTCTTCTGCGTCATGTCGACGATCTGCATGAGTTCGTCGAGGGTCGGGTTGGGAACGATGAGTTTGAACATAAAGCGGTCCATCTGCGCCTCGGGCAGCGGATAAGTACCGTCCTGCTCGATGGGGTTCTGCGTCGCGAGGACGAAGAAGGGTTCCGCGAGTTTTCTCGATACGCCCATGACGGTGACCGTGTGCTCCTGCATCGCCTCGAGAAGAGCGGACTGCGTCTTCGGAGTGGCACGGTTGATTTCGTCGGCGAGGATGATGTTGGAGAAAATGGGTCCGGGCTGGAAACGGAAGGACGAGTTGCCCTCTTCGTCCTTGACGATGATGTTGGTACCGGTAACGTCGGCGGGCATCAGGTCGGGGGTGAACTGGATACGGGAGAAGGGAAGATCGAAAACTCTTCCGAGCGATCTGACGAGTCTCGTCTTGCCGACGCCGGGAACGCCTTCGAGAAGTACGTTGCCGCCTGCGATCATCGCGACGATCGTCCATTCGACGACTTCTTTCTGCCCGATCACGTCACGGGCTACCTGTTTGAAAATTTCGTTGCATTGTGCGCTGAACTGTTCGATGTCCTTTTCTGTAATCATGTTTTTTCTCTCTGTTGTTTTATTTTTTTGTCGGTACCCCGACGCGGTTTTTTTACGTTTGGTTCCGCGGCTATCAACCTGCGGAGAGTTTCGTGTTCGCTTTTGCCTCGTACCGCTTTGCGTCGGGGCGTGATATTGACCTCGTAACGCCGCACGGACGTGTTTTCCGCGCGGCGTTACGTATGGGTACGGATTATTATTTTCTTACCGTAGAACTTCTCTTACAGACCGTCGAAATAACCGCCGATCGCGTCTTTGCCTTTTCCGTCGATGTTG
>CAMAJQ010000136.1 GCA_945835865.1 uncultured Clostridia bacterium | reverse complement strand
AACTAAAAGAAAACTTATGTTTTTCATCATCATAAACAATTACTGCCGTATCCCAACCATTCTCGCAAATAGCAAAGACGGTAGAATAATATTCTCTTCTATCCTTGTCAACAATTTTGGCAATCATCTATCATAACTCCTAACCCTTCATTTCCTATATTATAACATAGAACTTACTACAAAACAATATGTTTCACAAAAGCATTTTATTTTTGCACAATCTTTTAAAAGAAAAATTTTTAATATAAACAAAAAAAGCCGACATCATACTTTTTCGTAAACTGTCGGCTTTTTGCTTTAGTGGACTTGGGCGTGTGAAATACGCACCGAGGACACCAAATACTATCAGGGTTCCCGAAAAGATTTTGCATAGCAAAAGATTTTTGGGAAAAAGGAGGAGCAGGCTGATAGGTCAAGCCGTTGCAGAAGCAACGGTGGACAACAAAGCCTTGCTCCGACGTGGTGGAGCTAAGGGGATTCGAACCCCTGACCTTTTGAATGCCATTCAAACGCGCTACCAACTGCGCCATAACCCCGTTGACCAGGTTATCATACCATATTTTACGGCGTTTGTCAATTTTTTTCGCTAAGTTTTTTCAGGAAATTGATTTTTTACGGTTCGCGGGAAAAGGCAACTGCCCGGCGGGAAAGAGAAACCCCGTCGGGCGAAAGGGAAAAGGCGACAAAACCCGTCCGACGATACGCCGACCGTCCTTCCCGCCCGAGGGGAAATCACCTGCGAACGAACGGATTTTTATTGTAATAATCCACGTATAATCTGTTCAGATTCCTCGCCGCGGGATAGATCGACTGCGGACTGAGGAAATGCGAGAATTCAAACATGATATATTTTTCCACGTAAGGCGCAACCGCGCGGATCTTTCTTTTCATCACGTCGAACGAAACGGGCGCGAAGGCGTGCGCCATATCCCTGTCCATACACTCGACGTTCGACCAGAGCCCGACCCCGGATTCGTCGCACGCCCTTTTCGCCGCAGCGAAATAATCCCCGATTTCCTCCAAGGGGGCAGTTCCGTCCTGAAAAGCGAGATAATCGATATATCGACCGCCTTTTGAAAGAATTTTTCTCCACTCTTCGTAGGTTTCTTCCGGCGTCAGACGCGTTTTCCCCTTCATCCTCGAAGTAAGAAAAAACGGACTGTTGATCACGGGTTTCCCGGGCGTTCTCTCCTTACAGAGTTTTCCGAGCGAATACAGAATTTCGGTGATGTTGAAGACGTCGTTCCCCACCTCGTGCGGGATATACCAGCCTTTGAGCGAAGTCATATCCCCGTACCGCTCCAGGACCTCGTCGATGAAAATTTTATTTTTTTCTATCTCGCTCCCGGCATCTCCGTCGTCCCACGTCAGGTTGGAGATATAAAGCCCGAAAAAGACCCCCATGTCCCGCTTCGCCGCTTCCCGCAGGATAAGCCCCGCAAAATCCTCCCCCTCGTCCTTCAGCGACGGAAAATGTTTCGACGGGAACAGCGCTTTACCGTAAAACCCGCCGCGAATGAGGATCACGGTATCGATCCCCGCTTTTTTCATATTGTCGAGATCGTCCGCCCACTGTTCGTCCGACCAGTTGGAAGAGGGAATATCGTAAGTAATTTCGTCGATGAAGGTACCCGAAATGGGAAATTTCGTCATGATGCTCTCCTTGTTTGAAACCTGTCGGAAACATTATAAACCAATTTTCACCGATTGTAAATACGAAAGCGGGAATTTTTTTTATCATTTCTTGACGAAAGATTTATTGTTTCTTGCTTTGGAAAAGGGAGAGGGAAAAACCTTCTTCTGGAACAGACCGGCAATTTTTTGCAACGAACGCGCGTTCGTCTCCAGAGAGCCCGGGAAAAAAGCAAAAGTCAAAAATAGATAAATGGCTGGTGTAAAAATGTTATTCATTTTTTGTCCGCAGAGGTGTATACTGAAAACGCTAAAAAGGCGACGAATCAGATCGCCGGAAATAAAAAAAAGGAGAAAAAGATGAAAAAAATCAAAAAAAGATCCCTTCTGACCCTGCTCGCGGCGACTTGTATGATCTTCACGGGCATCGGGATTTCGTCCGTTTCCGCCGCAGGCGAGAAATTCGACGGAACGACGAATCTTGCGACAGATTCGTCGCTGTGGAGCAAAAGCGCGATGACGAACGCCTCCTGGTATACCGTTGACGAGAAAGGCATCGTCTTTACCGAATACGGCACGGGCAGCGCGGTGGGCGCGCTTTCCCTGAAAGAGAGCCTTCCCTACGAAGGGACGATCGCCATGACTTTCAATTCCGAGACGACGGTCGGCAACGGATTCCTCAAAGTCGTCTTTGCCGACAATTCGGGATCCGCCAACGGACTCGCCATGAAACCCTGGGAGATCTCCGGATCCGCAGAACACGTCGCTCTGGAAATTCAGAAAGATTCCGTCTTCCTCTGGCAATATAACGCGGGCAACGTCTACGGAGCCCACGTTCAACAGACGGTGACCGCCGCGACGACCAATTATATCGACGGAAACGACCATCTTCTGACCATTGAATACGCGGCGAAAGAAACCGCCTACGAACTCAGACTTTCGATCGACGAAACCGTACATTTCAACGGGACCATCGCATCCACCGCCCTTTTCTGCAACAGCATCCTGACCCTCGGCGGCTACGGCAACTCCACCGTCACCGATAAACTCACGATCGGCAGACTCACCGTGAAACAAGCGGGAACGGCTCCCGCGCCCGTCGTCGACGAAGATAACCTGCTCGGAAAAGAGGAAGAGTGGACGGTTTCGGAAAACGAGTCGGTGATTTACGATCCGACCGCCGCGACTCTGACTTCGTCCGCTCACGACGGTGCGGAAATTGCCGTCATGAAAAACGCCCTTCCTTCCGAGGCGAAGATCGACGTCCGGATCTGTCTTGAAAACCTTCCCGAAGAGGCGGTCCACAGCCCCGTCGCCCGGTTCAGAATTCTCGGAAACGAAACGGGAGAAGTCGTCGTCCAGCTTGACGACGACGGAAACGTCTGGATCATCCGTTACGCGATTGACGGAACGGATAAGCCCATCGTCTCTTCTGCAGGCGAATGGATCCCCGGCATTCTGGCGGGAACCAACACGATCTCCGTATCCGTTATTCCCGAACTGACCGACGGCGACGAGGATATCTTCATCCGCGTTGCGGCTGCGGGAAAAACCGTCGGACTTGCGGTCGACGACCTCGGCTACATGAACGGAAACCGCTTTGCCGTGATCGGCGGGGCGACCGCAGGCTTCCGGATCACGAGCGTCAGGATCGAAGATCTCGTCAAGGAAAAACCCGCCGACGCAAAAACGGAAAAAGCCCTGATCTCCGACGCGTCGGGCTGGTCGTACGTTTCTTCCGTTCTTTCCACCGATAAAATCGAACTCGGCTCTCAAGATTACCTCGTCTGCAACGCAGCGCTTCCCGTCAACGGAGAAGTGACCTACACCGTCACGGGGACGGCAGATTGCGACAGTTGGTATTATTTCGGCTTCGGCAATTTTAAATCCTCTCTGTGGGACGCAGAAGAAATCGGAGAAGGTCAGGCACGGTTCAGAATCGTCACGACGGGCAGCACGGGCTATTACGTCGTGGATATGAACGGCGTCTCGGTCGCCACCGCCTCTCCCAATCTCACGCAGATCTACGACGGCGAAGCGCAGACTTTCTCTTTCCTCACCGAAAAAACGGAAGAAGGCCTCACCGTCACCATGAAGAGAAACGGCACGACCGAGTTTACGCAGGTCTACGCCAACGATTCGGCGCTCGGCGGTTCGGAATGTTTTTATCTGACCTTCCGCGCGACGGGAGTCCACACGAAAGCCCCCGTCATCACGAACGTCGTATCTTCTTTCGCTGAGAGCGGCGTTCCCGAATACAACGCGGCGATCGCCGTCAAGAGAGCCGTTTACGCCCTGTGCCCCTCGCCTGACGAAGAGAACGCATTCGCTGTCAAACAGCAGGCGGAAGAA
>CAMAJQ010000135.1 GCA_945835865.1 uncultured Clostridia bacterium | reverse complement strand
AACCGCACCCGTCTCGTCCAGCGGGAGAGGTTCCGCGGGGAAAAGATCACCTGCAACGCGCAGATGGGGGAGAGACTGATCAAAAAATACTGCGCTCTGTCCCCGGAATGCGAAAGCATTCTCAAGGCGTCCTTCGAGAGGCTTGCTCTCTCGGCGAGGGCGCGCAGCCGCATCGTCAAGGTCGCGAGGACGATCGCCGACATGGCGCTGTCCGAGGACATCCGCCCCGAACATCTGCTTGAAGCCGTCGGTTACAGGAGCGAGACGACGGGATGAGAAAGTTTACCGAAACCGAGCGGGCGCTGCTCTTTCTGGACGGCTTCCGCGGGTTGGAATACAAGTATAAAAAGGCGTTCCTCGACGAGGCGGGGGAAGACGGTCTGAAGGAAATTCTCCGCTCGCCCGGGGATCTCGTCTCCTTCTTCGGGGAGATGGGCAACGAAAAATACGCCTCGACGCTCCGCCTCGCCTGCGAGGAAAAGGGCTTCGGCGATCAGATGATCGCCCGTTCGCTCGCTGCGGCGGACGACGCCGTCACTCTTTTTTCCGAAGACTATCCCGAGCGGCTGAAGAATATTCCCGCTCCGCCCCTCGTACTCTATTGCAGGGGAAACGTCCGCCTGCTCGGCGCGGAAAGCGCCGTCGGCGTCGTCGGTTCGAGAAAGATGCTCCCTTCCTATCTGGCAAAGACGGAGGAGATCTCCCGCGAACTCTCGGCGGAAGGCGTCTGCGTCGTCACGGGGATCGCCGAAGGGGGAGACCGCGCCGCCGTCGACGGCGCGCTCGACGGGGGAAACCTGATCTCCGTCCTTCCGGGCGGGCTCGACTGCGTCTATCCCTCTTTTCACGCCTCTCTCGTCGACAGGATCGCGGAAAAGGGGCTGGTCTGCACCGAGCAGAGGGCGGGGACCCTTCCCCGCAACTACCTCTTTCCCGTGCGCAACCGCATCATCGCGGGGCTGACGGAGGGAACGCTCGTCGCGGGAGGGGGAGAGAACAGCGGCGTCCGCCACACCGCGGGATTTGCTCTCGATTACGGAAGGGAAGTCTGGTGTCTTCCGTACGGGCTCGGCGTTTCGTCGGGCAGGCTCCCCATCGAACTCGTCAAGAACGGCGCCGCCGTCGTGGAGAGCGGGGAAGAGATCCTCTTCGCCCTCGGAAAGGAAAAAAAGACGGAGACCGCCCGGGCGGAGACGACGGAAGAGGAAGCCGCCGTGCTGAAATTCGTCGCGGAGGGCAACGGCTCTCTCGACGGACTCGTGGAGAAGACGGGGCTCGCCGTTCCGCGGCTGATGACCCTTCTCGGAATGTTGGAACTGAAAGGCCTGTGCGTTCGCGAGGGCGACGGCTACCGCGCCCTTCGCACCAAATAATAAATCAATCAACGACCGTTCATCGGACGGTAAGCGGCTCGATCCGCAGACAGAATGGAGGAAATATGCAACTGATCATCGTGGAATCGCCTTCCAAAGCGAAGACGATCGAAAAATATCTCGGCGGGAAATACAAAGTGGACGCGTCCGGCGGACACGTCCGCGATCTTCCCGAAAAGCGGCTCGGCGTCAACGTGGCGAAGAATTTCGAGCCCAATTACGTCGTTTCGGCGGAGAAAAAAGCCGTCATCAAACGCCTCAGGGAAAAATCCGCCAAAGCGGACAAGATCTATCTCGCGACCGACCCGGACCGCGAGGGAGAAGCCATCAGCTGGCACCTGCAGGAAGTGCTCGGTCTGCAGGGCAAAGCGCAGAGGATCGAATTCAACGAGATCAGCGAGCGCGCCGTGCGCGAGGCGCTGAAAAACCCGAGGGAAATCAATATGAACCTCGTCGATTCCCAGCAGGCGAGAAGGGTGCTCGACCGTCTCGTCGGCTACAAACTCAGCCCCCTTCTCTGCAAGCGGATCCAGAGCGGGCTTTCCGCGGGGCGGGTGCAATCGGTCGCCCTGCGTATTCTCGTCGACCGCGAGCGGGAGATCCGGGCGTTTATTCCCAGCGAATACTGGAACCTCTCCGTCTCTCTCAAGGGCAAGGGGGCTCAGTTCAGAGCCATGCTCTCCGAGCGGGACGGAAAGAAATACAAGCCGTCGGGCGGAGAGGAAGCCGCGCGCGTCCTCGCGGAGATCGAAAACAAACCCTTCACGGTGAGCGACGTCAAACGGTCGGTCACGTCGAGCCGCGCGCTGCCCCCCTTCACCACTTCGACCATGCAGCAGGACGCCTCCTCCAAACTCAACATTTCCTCCCCCCTCTGTATGCAGATCGCCCAGCATCTCTACGAGGGCATCGAGACGGCGGAAGGGCATCTCGCCCTCGTCACCTACATCAGAACGGACTCGGTGAGGGTTTCCGCCGAGGCGCAGGCGGCGGCGAGAAAATTCATCGGCGAGAAATACGGCGCGGATTTCGTGCCCGAAAAGCCGAACTTCTTCAAGTCGAGAAAGACCGCGCAGGACGCGCACGAGGCGATCCGCCCGATCGACGTGACGATGACCCCCGAAAAGGTCAGACCTCTCCTCGACAGAAACCATTACAATCTCTATAAACTCATCTACGAGAGATTCATCGCGTCGCAGATGGCGGACGTCCGTTACGACAGCGTGCAGATCGCCGTCGATGCCGACCGTTATACCTTCCGGACGAGCGGGAAGACCGTTCTCTTCAAGGGGTATACCGCCGTATACGACGACTACCGCCTGAACGAGACGGAAGAGGATTCCGAGACGGTGAAGGTCATTCCCAAAGTGGAAAAAGGGGAAGTTCTCTCCCTGCAGGGGGTCGAAAAAGAACAGAAATTCACCAAGCCTCCCGTGCGTTTCACCGACGCGAGCCTCGTCCGCGTGATGGAGGAAAAGGGCATCGGCAGACCTTCCACTTACGCGACCATCATCTCCGTGCTCTCCAAGAGAAAATATACGGTGAAGGACGGCAAGAGCCTCGTGCCCACGGACGTCGCCTTCACCATCACCGATATGCTCGTCAAATATTTCCCGGACATCATGGACGTCTCCTTCACGGCGAACATGGAAGACAAGCTCGACGGCATCGAATCGGGCGGGGACTGGCACGGCATCATCGCCGAATTCTATCCCCCCTTCCTCGAACAACTCAACGTCGCGTCGACCGACGGCGACGAACTGACGGATATCCCCTGCGACAAGTGCGGCGCGCCGATGATCCGCAAGAGCGGCAGGTACGGCAAATTCCTCGCCTGTTCCCGCTATCCCGACTGCTCGAACATCAAGTCGGAAAACGAAGAGGTTTCCGACGTCCCGTGCGACAAGTGCGGCGCGATGATGGTGGTCAAGAGCGGCAGATACGGCAAATTCCTCGCCTGTCCCAACTATCCCGCGTGCAATAACGTCAAGCCCCTCGACGAGGAGAAGACGGACGAAAAGTGCGAGAAGTGCGGGGGAGACATGGTCGTCAAAAAGGGAAAATACGGCAAATACCTGCAATGCGTCTCCTGCAAGGCGACCAGGAGTATGGCGGAGAAGGCGGGCGTCTGTCCGCTGTGCGGTCACCCCACGCAGAAGATGACCTCGCGGAGCGGAAAGACCTTCTACGGCTGTTCGGATTATCCGACCTGTTCCTTCATGAGCTGGGATATGCCGCTCGGCGAAAACTGCCCCAAGTGCGGGAGTTATCTCGTCCTCGCAAAGGACGGCAGGACGAAGAAGTGTTCTTCCAAGGAGTGCGATTACGTCCTGAAAGCGCCCAAAGCCGGAGAGACGAAGAAAGATGGCGGAAAAAATTAAGGTGATCGGCGGGGGGCTCGCGGGGAGCGAGGCGGCGTACTATCTCGCAAAGCGCGGGTATTCCGTCACGCTGACCGATATCAAGCCGAAGTCCTTCACCCCCGCCCATCGCAGCGCGGATTACGGAGAACTCGTCTGTTCCAATTCCCTCAAAAGCGACGACGTCTTCGGCAACGCCTGCGGACTTCTCAAAGAAGAAATGCGCCTGCTCGGTTCCATGGTGATCGCCTGTGCGGACGAGACCCGTATCCCC
>CAMAJQ010000134.1 GCA_945835865.1 uncultured Clostridia bacterium | reverse complement strand
TCAATCTTTTTACCCTTTTAAACGATATGAAGGAAACTTTGCTCGACGCTAAAGGCGCCGGGCTTGCCGCGCCGCAGGTCGGCGTGCTGAAACGGGTTTTCGTCGTCGACGTAGAGGAAGGTTATTTCGAGTTTGTCAACCCCGTGATCCTCGGCACGTCGGGATCTCAATACGGTGTGGAAGGCTGTCTTTCCGTCAAGGGGAAATGGGGTGACGTCAAGCGCCCGCGTAAGGTGACCGTCAAGGCGTTCGACCGCTTTGGCAAGCCTTTTAAAATCGTCGCGAAAGATTTTTTCGCCAAGGCGATCTGTCACGAATACGATCATCTGGACGGCGTGCTTTACGTCGATAAGGCAGACAATATAAGGGAGGACGCCTGATTTGAAAATCGTCTATATGGGAACGCCTGAATTTGCGACGGGCGTACTGAAAAATCTTTTGCGATCCGGGAGGCACGAAGTCGTGGCGGTCGTGACGCAACCCGATAAGCCGGTCGGCAGAAAAGGGATCCTGACCCCGCCTCCCGTCAAGGTCGTTGCAGAGGAAGGCGGAATCCCCGTTTATCAGTTTGCGCGGATCGGGGACGGGATCGAAGAATTGAGATCTATAAACGCCGATATCATGATCACCTGTGCATACGGACAGATTTTACCCGAATCCGTCATTCACCTTTGCCCGAAAGGAATCGTCAACGTTCACGCCTCGCTTCTTCCCGCCTATAGGGGGGCGGCGCCCATTCAGTATGCCGTGATCAACGGAGAGAAAAAAACGGGTATCTCTTTTATGCAGACGGATGCGGGGCTTGATACGGGCGACGTGATCGCAGAGTATCCGCTTGAGATCCGGGACGGCGAAACGGCGGGAGAACTCGCAGACAGACTGTCTTCTCTCGGTGCGGAGAAAATCGGGGAGGTTCTCGATTCGATCGAGAACGGAACGGCAGTCAGGACCAAGCAGGACGAAAGGTTTTCATTCGTCGTAAAAACAATAAAAAAAGAAGATGCTATCGTTGATTTTAAAAAAGACTCCGAAACGGTGAGACACTTGATTCTCGGCATGAATCCGAAACCCGTAGCCTACTGTTTCCTTCGCGGAAAAATTCTGAAACTCTATTACGCCCGCCCTGCGGAGGGAGAAGGGGATCCCGGGGAAGTGCTTTCCGCAAGGAATCAACTCGTCGTTGCGTGCGGAAGCGGAGCCGTCGAAATCACCGAACTTCAGGAGGAAGGCGGAAAGAGAATGTCGGCGAAAGATTATCTTGCCGGACGAAAGATATCCGTCGGCGACAGACTGACTTCAAAACCATGATCGACGTATTTTACGATTGTTATTGCGTGCTCACCAAGGTCTATTCGGAAGGAGCGTATCTCAAACAGGCGCTGAACGATACCTTTATCGAAGAGAAGAACAGACCGCACACGACCAAGATCTGTTACGGCGTTCTCGATAAAGACGTCACGCTCGATTACGAGATGAACGTGCTTTGCCGAAAAAGACCGAAGCAGGCGATACGGACGGTGCTCAAGATCGCCATGTATTCCGTCCGCTATCTGAAAACCGCCCCTTATTGCGTTTGCGATAACGCGGTCGAACTCGTTAAAAAACTCGGGAAAGGGGGAACTGCCGGTTTTGTAAACGCTTTTTTGCGGCGTTACTCGGAAGCGGATATCCCGTTGCCGACCGACCCGATCGAAAGGCTTTCGATCGAATATTCTTATCCCGGATTTGCCGTCAGAAGATTGATCTCCGATTACGGGGAGCAGAACGCGGTTTCCGTCATGCGGGAAGAACCGGAGAGGACGTTCGTCCGTTTTCCGCAGGGAACGGACGGGGAAGGGTATCTTTCCTCCTCCCGTTGGAATTACGAAAAAACGCCTTTTGACGGCTGTTTTTACGTAAAAGGTTTCAAGAGAAACGCCGATTACGACAGAGGAGTTTATACCTTTCAGTCGGTGGGAAGCGTCGCGATCTGCGACGCGGTGTGCAGCGGAGAAAATCGATCGGCACAAACTCTTCTCGACGCGTGCGCTGCGCCGGGCGGCAAAAGCGTGCTTTTATCCGAGCGGTTTTCCAAGGTCGTTTCCTGCGAACTGCACCCGCACCGCGTGCGTCTGATCGAAGAATACGCTTCGCGGATGGGCAGGAAAAACGTTTTCGCGTTGCAGGCGGACTCCTCGGTCTTCCGTCCCGAATGGAAGGAGGCGTTCGACGTCGTTCTGACGGACGTTCCCTGTTCGGGTTACGGCGTCGTGTCGGACAATCCCGATATCAAGCGGAACCGTACGGAAAATTCGATCGGGCAGCTTAACGAAATCCAAACTTCTATTCTTGAAAACTGTTCCCGCTACGTAAAAAAAGGCGGGATCCTCTGCTATTCCACCTGCTCGGTTTTTCGCGACGAAAACGACGGCGTCGTCGGACGGTTTCTGAAAGAACACGCCGATTTTACCGTAGAGAGGTGTGAAAGTCCGCTCGCGCACGTCGACGTGGGGATCGGGATGACCTTTCTCCCCGGGATATCGTTGGGAGCAGGATTCTATTTTTGTAAACTGAGACGGAAATAATGGAAATTTTACAGGATTATTCCATAGAACAACTCCGGGATCTCCTGGCGGAATACGGGGAAAAACCCTTCCGTGCGGGGCAGATCTTCCGTGGGCTGGCGGCAGGGAAAAAGATATCGGAACTGACGGAACTGAGTCTCTCTCTCCGAGCGAAACTGAAAGAGCGTTTTGCGGACGAGGCGGTGAGAATCGTCGGAAAGAAAATATCATCCGTGGACGGAACGGTCAAATTCCTCTTTGCCTTGTGGGACGGCAACGTGATCGAGGGCGTTCTCATGCGGTATAAGTACGGAAACACTCAATGCGTCTCCACCCAGGTCGGTTGCCGCATGGGGTGCGCTTTCTGCGCATCGGGGATCGGCGGCTTGGTGCGGAATCTCACCGCGGGCGAGATCGCTTCCGAAATTTACGCCGTCAACCGTTATCTCGGCGGCACGACCGAAAAGAGGCAGGTGACCAACGTCGTGATGATGGGAAGCGGAGAACCTTTGGATAATTACGAAAACAGCGTGCGTTTTCTCCGCCTGATATCGGCGAAAGACGGGCTTAACGTCAGTCCGAGAAACGTCAGTCTTTCCACCTGCGGGATCGTCCCTGCGATCGACCGTTTGTCCGAAGAGGGGCTGGACGTCAATCTGACCGTCTCACTGCATAATCCTTTCGACGAGAGAAGACGGGAATTGATGCCGATCGCGAAAAAATACGGCGTCTCGGAAATACTCGACGCGTGTTCCCGTTATTTTCAGAAGACGGGAAGAAGATATATTTTCGAATACTCTCTCGTGAAAGGACAGAACGACGGCAGGGAATGTGCGGACGAATTAATCCGGCTGCTGAAGGGAAGACCGTGTCACGTCAATCTGATCCGACTGAACGCCGTCAAAGAAAAAAATCTCGAAGCGACTTCCGACAAGGACGCCTATCGTTTTCTCGGACTTCTCGAAAGAGGAGGTCTTTCGGCAACGGTCCGCAGACAGATAGGGGTGGATATCGACGGGGCGTGCGGGCAACTGAGAAGAAAGTTTTTAAACGGAGAGGTGGAATTTGAAGGGCAGGATCGTTAAGATCGGAGGGGGAAAATTCTCCGTACTGACGGAAGAGGGTGTCGCCGAGTATTCCGCAAAAGGGAATATCAGGATCCGGGGCGACGGTCTCGTTACGGGGGATATCGTCGAGATCGAAAACGGCGTGGTCATCCGTACGGAAAAGAGAAAAAACAGGCTATATCGTCCGAACGTATGCAACGTCGACGTGGTGAATATCGTCGTGAGCGATCCGCCGAAGCCGGATTTTTATCTCGTCGATAAGTTGATATCGAAGTGTTTTTTCGAAAACGTTCCCTGCGTCGTCACCGTCAACAAAATAGACAGGGGAGAGGACGTCGCGCGTGCGGTAGAAGAAAATTTCGGGAAAGCCGTCGGAAAGATCTTTCAGGTTTCCGCTCGCACCGGAA
>CAMAJQ010000133.1 GCA_945835865.1 uncultured Clostridia bacterium | reverse complement strand
GACCTTCACGATTTCGTCAAAGGAAAGCTTATGTTTCTTTTCGAGGGATCTCGCGAGGGTAACCGCGTTCACCGCTTTCAGGCACGCCATGGCGTTACGCTCGATGCAGGGGATCTGCACGAGCCCCGCAACGGGGTCGCAGGTCAGACCGAGGTTGTGTTCGAGGGCGATTTCCGCCGCGCATTCCACCCCTTCCGCGTCTAAGCCGAAAAGGACGGCGAGGACGGCGGCAGCCATGGAGCAAGCCACTCCGATCTCCGCCTGACAGCCGCATTCCGCGCCGCTGATCGAGGCGTTGGTCTTCACCACGTTTCCGACCACGCCCGCCGCGGCAAGCGCGTCGAGGATTTCGGCTTCGGGAACGTTGCAGTCCTTCCACATATAGTACAGCACGGACGGAACGACGCCTGCCGCCCCGCAGGTCGGCGCGGTGACGATGAGTCCGGTGTCTGCGTTCTCCTCGGCGACGGCGAGGGCGTAAGCGGAAAGTTTTCTGCTCTCCCGGATGACCGCCGTCTCGAATTTTGCTTCTTCCCGATAGAGAATTTTCGCCTTGCGGGACAAACCGAGCCCCCCTGCGAGCGATCCTTCCGCGTCCAATCCCCGTTCGACGCTTTCCCGCATGACCCGCCAGACTTCGGCGAGATAGGGAAACACGTCCGGCTCGTACTTCCGGACGTAATCCGCAAAGGAACATCCCTCCCTCTCGACGAAAGCGCGGACGGCGGAAAAATTCTTTTCGGGGTAGATCTCTTCCCCTTCGCCGATCGGAATCCCGTTGACGACGACGCTTCCTCCCCCTACGCTCACCGCCGAAACGACCTCTTCAAACCGCCCGTTTACCGACTTATAGAGTTTTATCGTATTGGGGTGAGCAAGCGGCTCGCTCTCCGCTTTCAGCACGATCTCCGTTCCCTCGCCGAGCGTCTCCTTCAGGACGCGGTCGGTCCCGTGTCCCTTTCCCGTCATCGCGAGAGAACCGAAGAGTTCGGCTTTATAATCTCCCTCTCCGAAAACGGAAAGGGCGTACTCGGCAATTTTCTGCGGACCTAAGGTATGAGAACTCGACGGTCCCCTGCCGATTTTATACAGGGCTCTGAGCGATTTCATTCTGCAGGGCGGTCCGTCGTCGTTTCGGCAAGCGTAAAGGCGACGTATCCCGTGCGGAAGAGCGCGGGCTGATAGATGGCGACCGGGCGGTGGCGGTTGGCGTTGTCCTTATCGTTTCCCTCTTCCCCCTTGGGGTTGGTCGCGTAATAAGCGTAGAGGAAAGTCTGTCCGTATTCGCCCTGCGTGGCGAATTTCACTCCGTAGGTATTGAAAATCTTGTCGTACGATTTTTTGGTCGTCCCGCCCGAAGTCTCCTGATAGGACTTCACCTTGATCGGCGCGACGGAAATAGAATTTCCCGACGAGTCGCTTAAGTTGCTGCAGACGACGGAAGAGAGAGATTGCCCGACGGCGTCGATCGTCGAAAAAGAATAGGAAAAGGTATCCCCGAACTCAAAGGCGCGGAAATAGAAAAGCATCATGTCGTTATCGACGTAATTCTTCTTGTTATATTTCTTGTATTCGACGGGTTCCTCGCGCCCTCTCAGGAAATCCTCGCTGCCCGCGTCCGGCACGACGACGGAGGTCGCCTTTTCCCCGTACTCGACGGTGACCGTATAGCCGACGGAGGAGAAACTCTCCGCACCTTTGGGCGAAGCGGTCAAAGGCACTACGTTTTTCACCCTCTTGACCGTTTTCAAGGGGGCGAGACCGTCGGCATAGCCTTTAAACGTCGTTTCGGTCTCCACGACGTCTCCCGTGATCGGGAATTCCTGCCCGTCTCCGTAAACGTATTTCCCTTGCATTTTCCATTCGGTTTTCAACGTGTAGTACGAATCGCCCGCCTCCGCGCTCAATTCCATCGTATAATATCCTTCGTCGATACACAGAGAAAGATCGGGGTTGGAGATCTCCGTCGACGAAAAGGGAGCCGTGGAAACGATATTCACGCTGTACGTCGTCTTTTCGTAAACGGAAACGATCTCGGTATTTTTCGAGTTTTCGTTCCAGTAGGCGCCCGAAAAAGTCTGGGAAACGCCCGAACACCCCGAAAGAAGCAGGGTGGAAGCCAAAGCGGCGCTCGCCGCCGTCATGAGAATTTTTTTCTTCATTTTCGTCTCCGTAAAAGGGCGCGGCACAAAGGAACCGCAACCCCGTCGATCATGTCGGGAAGCCCCCTCTGCCGGGAAGCAAAAAACGCCGGAAAGCAGAGAAGGATTTTCCGAACGAAAGTCGTTCTTCTTTCATTATAACACATAAAATAAAAAAAGTAAAAAAGAAATCGAAAAAAATTATTTTTTTTCACGCAGATATGTTATAATATACACAGAAAGTCTTTCACGGGAAGCCCCTTCCTTCCCCGCAAGGGAGTTGAGGGGAAGGAACGCCTTTCCCGAACGGAGAAAACCATGCCGGTCTACACCTCTTACACGTATTACGACTGTATCGCCGCCGCGGCAAAAAAGGCGGCGTCTTTCGGCAACGGTCCGGACGTCAGGACCCTGCTTTTCTGCGAGGACAAACTGACCCTTTCTCTCGAACTCGCCGTTGCGAAGGAAACGGGGGGAACGTTCGCCGCGGAAGTTTCCTCCTTCGGGCGCTTCGCCCGTAAACACGGCGGGCAGAAGAGCGTCGTCGGAAAAGAGGGAAGCGCGATGATCGTCCGGAAAATTTTCTCCTCCCTCGCGGGGAAACTCAAGGTGTTCGATCCCTCGGCACAGTCTCCCGCCCTCGCCTCGACGACGGCAGAACTCATCGCCCAACTCAAAAGCGCGAAAGTCTCTCCCGAAGACCTTGCCGGCTGTCTCGGAGATTGTCCCGCCAACGTCGCGGCAAAACTCTCGGATATCGCCCTCGTCTACGGCGAATACGAAAACTATTTACGGGACAATTCTCTGCTCGACAGCAACAACGCCCTCTCCCTTCTCCCCGGTATTCTCCGCGCGATGCCCGGACTCGCCCGCACGCACGTCCTCGTCGTGGGGTATTCCTCGGTGACGAAACAATCGTGCGACGTGCTGTCCGCCCTGCACGACCTTTCGGGCAGTTGCGACTTTTTCGCCGTTTCGGGAGAAAACGACGAAGTTTACACCAACGAGTTTTTACGTTTCGTCCGCACCCTCGACGAGACCCCTCCCGTCCGGACGGAATGCGGCTTGTCCCCGGAAGGCGTCGCCCTGCGGGACGGGCTGTTTCAGCCCGGCGTTTTCGCAAAAGACGGTCAATATAGCGATAAAGTAGTCATTTATCAGGCAAAGGGACTGACGGACGAATGTGAGTTCGTCGGAAGAAGAATCCGTTACGAAGTCATTCGCCACGGACTGCGCTATCGGGACGTCGCCGTCGCGGCGGGGGATATTTCTTCCTACGCGCCCGTTCTGACGAACGTCCTGTCCGACCTCGGCGTCCCCTGTTTCGTCGACCGGAAACGCAAACTTTCCGAGCATCCTCTTCTCCGTCTGTTCGACGATCTTCTCCGCCTGTGCGTCAACAAAGACGTACGGATCGTCCGTCGCGTCCTGCAGAATTCCGTCTTTCTTCCCTCGAAGGATACGGCGGACGACCTGCTCGCCCGACTGACGGCGGGTTCAGTCACGGGGAAAACCTTTTTCGATCCGTCGAAGCCCCTTGCGGGAGAACCGGACCTTGCCGTCTCCGCCGTGCGGGACAATCTTCTCTCCGCCGTCGGAAAACTTTCGCAGGCGGAAACGGTCTCCGATTTCTGCGACCGTCTCCGCTCGCTCGTCGCAGACGGACTCGCCGACAACGTAGAGGGAATTTCACTCCGTCTGGAAGAATTCGGCGAAACGGCGGAACGCTCCTTCAACGACCAGGCGATCGGCAAACTGACGGACGTCCTCGACGAAGCGCAGGGCATCCTCGGCGACGAACGGACTTCGGCGGACGCCTTCCGCCGCCTGCTCTCTGCGGGCGCCGAGGCGTGCGAGACCTCCGTTCTTCCCGAAACGGCAGACGGCGTTTACTGT
>CAMAJQ010000132.1 GCA_945835865.1 uncultured Clostridia bacterium | reverse complement strand
GGTTGATGATATCGAGATAGAGGTTCTCTCCCACGTGTTCGTTGTTGACGGGCGCCGGAGCGTCTCCGAAAGGAAGAATATACCCGTCGCGGAAATCCCCGTGAACGACGTTGACGAAATCGTTTTCTTCCAGAGGATTTTTCGTCGATCTGTCATACAGTTGAAGGAAAAGCCGCACGAGGTTGTCCACTGCCTGACCGCGGATGCGCAGCCCGTTGTCCCTCCATCGTCCGTGGGGATGCGTCTCGTTGATGTATTCGTCGGCGATATTCGCCCCGCTCATAAAGCCGACTTTGCCGTCCACGACGGCGATCTTTCTGTGATCGCGGTTGTTGTGCGATATGGAAACGACGGGGAGAAAGGGATTGAAGCGCTCGGCGAAAATCCCCTCTTTTGCAAGTTCTTTATAGAAATTCGCCGGGACGCGCGGCAAACTGCCCACGTCGTCGTACAGAACGTAGACTTTGACGCCCTCTTTGATTTTCCGGGAGAGGATCTCGTGAACGCCGTCCCACATTTTCCCTTCGGAAATGATGAAGTATTCGAGAAAAACGTACTTCGTCGCCTTGGAAAGTTCCTCCTTCAGGCAGGCGTAAAACTCCTCGCCCGTAGGCAGAAAAGTCGTATCCGAATTGTCGAACGCAGGAAGATAGGCGACCGATCTGAGATATCTCGCCTCTCCCGCCGCTCTCGGGTCCTCCGCGTTTAAACGGGACATCAGTTCCTTCTGCCCGTAATATTCGTCGAGATGTTCATAGTAAAAGCCCCTGAACCGTTTGAGGTGTTTTTTGCTCAGTTTGACGTTGCCGAAGGTCAGATAAACCATCAACCCCGCAAAGGGAATGCCGATGAAAAGAATGACCCACGGAAGTTTATATACCGCCGCCTGATCGCGGTTTACGATCGACAGAAAAAGAACGGAACCGACGAACGCGAGAAAAATAGTGACAGAGAAATATTTTTCCTTCAATTCGTATACGATCAGCCATACCACAAGCGCCTGCACGATAACGCTGAGGAAAATGATGACGAACCTCGAAAGATAAACGACTGTATTTTTTCTCTTCATGATAACCTGTATTTCATATAATATTCTTTCAGACAGCCGCGGTAATTCGCCTTCCACGGCTTGTTTTTTCCGAGATAATGAATGATCAGATTGTTTTTTTCCACCCATTCCTCGTCGATCTCGCCGCTGAGCAGGGGCGCCCCCGAGCGCACCTTTCTCGCGGGGAGATTGAAGACGAAAGGATCGACGAGTTTAACCTTATCTCCGAAAAAACGGAATACGATATCCTGATCGTAAAGGATGAGCAGAGGCTTTCTCTTTTCGACGTAATCCTTGATTTCGGCGAGATCGACGGCATTGCGGAGCTCCTCGACGTTCATCATCATTACGCCCGTATTCAGATAGACCGACCCTTCTTTCCCGCCGAGGCGGATGACGTTGATCCCCGTGAGCAGTCTGCCGATCTGCGTGCAGCCGATAAAAAAACACCCGTCCTCAAAGGGAATATCGTACAGCCGTCCGATATCGCCGTGCACGATAAGATCGCTGTCGAGATAGAGGATCTCCTTGACTTCCTCCGGCAATAAAAGCGGGGCAATAAGCCGATAATATATGGTAAACGGATATCTTTTGACCGTAGGAAAACCCTCGAAGAGAGCCTCGTCCACAACGAGCCTTTCTATGGATACGTTTCTGCCGCGGAAGGACGAGACGATTTCCGAAAGATCCCGATCGGACAAATCGGAACTCATCAGGAACAATCTGAAATTTTTCTCTCCGTTGTTCGTCAGAATGGAATTGAGCGCCGTTTTGAAATGGGGGACGTATCCCCGATTGATGGAAAACAGCAGATTGTACGTTCGGTTTGAAATCAATTTTCCCTCCGGAATCTCCTCGCGTAGGAACGCCGTCCTGCGGGTTTCCGACGGCTCGCGTTTACAAACTATATTTTACCACATTCCGTTAAAAAACACAACCGATTTAAAAAAAATTGTCATATCTTTCCGATTCTGCCCCAAAACACCAAGCCTCCGTTTAAAAAAACTCCTTCCGGTCAATCATGATAGGTATCAGCCTTTCCGGGAAAAAACTTCCGGAAACGGAAAGGGCAAAAAGGAGAGAAAAATGTCGGAATTGATCGTGATCGGAGGGGGAATCAGCGGACTCGTCGCGGGGATCTGCGCACGCAAGGCGGGCTTTTCGGTAACCGTACTCGAAAAACACGCCGTCGCAGGAGGCAATCTGACGGGTTGGAACCGACAGGGATATCATATCGACAACTGCATCCATTGGCTGACGGGGACCAACCGGTCGACGGATCTGCATCGTCTGTGGAAAGAGATCGGCATGATCGGAGAGGAAGGAACGGTTTCGCACGAAACCCTTTTCACCTGTTTTTACGGCGGGGAAAGTTTTTCCCTTCCGCGCGATCTGAAAACGCTCGGAAACGCCATGCTTCTCCGCTCCCCGCAGGACGCAAGGGAAATCCGTCTGCTTTTGAAGGCGATCGACGCCGTTCAGGGAATGAGCGGCGTCTCGGGGGAAAAGCACGATCGGAAACACTCCCTTTTGCGGACGGCGCGCACCCTGCCCCTGCTCGCGCGTTACCGGGCAATGACGACGGGCGAACTCGCCGCCAGATTCAAAGACCCCCTTCTGAACCGTTTTTTATCCTCTTTTCTGACCGATTCTTTCGGCGCGCTCGGGCTGCTTGCGGTTTTCGCCCACTTCTGCGGCGGCAACGCCGATCTTCCCAAAGGCGGTTCCTTCCGCGCGGCGGAGCGCGTTGCGGAGAAATTCCGCTCTCTCGGCGGCGTTCTCCGCACTTCGGCGGAAGTCGTCGACGTCGAAAAGGAAAACGGAAGAGTAAAGGCGGTCGTCCTGAAAAACGGGGAAAGGATCCCGTGCGATCAGTTGCTGATCTCCGTTGACCCCGCCGTCGCTTTTCCCCGTCTCCTGCACGAAAAAATGCCCGACGGGCTTGCCTGCCGCTACCGGAACAAGAGGCTCCTCCGCTTTTCAAGCGTTCAGGCAGCCTTTTCGTGCGCGGTCGACGACCTTCCCTTCTCGGGAGAAGCCGTCCTGCCCCTCTTTTCCCCTCTCTCGGAATACCTGGTCGGTTCCGCCCTCCTCGTCAGGGAATTTTCACACGAGCGTTCTTTCGCACCGCCCGGACGAACCGTCGTTCAGACGATGGTTTTCTGTTCCGAAACGGAGGCAAAGGGGTGGATCGCCCTGCAAAAGAACCCCGCCCGTTACGCCGAAGAAAAGGATAAGACGATACGTCGGGTGCTCGGAGAAATCGGAAAAGTTTTCCCGTCGCTCGTCGGAAAACTGCAACTCCTCGACTGCTGGACTCCTGCGACTTACCGCAGATTCGTCGGATCGGATATCGGCTCGTATATGAGTTTCGCCTTCTCCTCCCGCATCCTGCCTTCCCGTCTCTCGCCGCGGATCCCCCGGCTGAAAAACGCTTTCCTCTGCGGGCAATGGCTTCAGGCACCGGGCGGGCTGCCCATCGCGGCAAGAACGGGCGTCGTTGCCGCAGAAAGAGCCGCCCGTGCGGACAAGAAGACGTTTTCTCTCCCCTTCCGCGCTCATTTTGCGCGCATGAGTCCGGGAAAGGACGAACTGAAATAAAAAATGCGGAGAAAATCCCCGCATGTATTCCGCCCCGGAACCGTAGGCGTCAGCCTTTTCGTTCTGCTTCCGGAAGGGTGGGCTTGCCGAAAAACAGATCTGCAACGACGAAACCGATCACGACGGCGTTCAGTACCGCCGCAAGTTTCACGCAGTCCTGCCCGAGAGATGAGATAACGTATCCGCCGAACAGGAAATGCGTATAGCACAGTATCCCGGAAAACTGCACGATGGGCACGAGATAAAACCGTTTTCCCGAAACGACGGCGAAAATCAGGACCATCGCCTCGGCAAAATAAAAATATCTCTCGTGCATATGCGGCAGGACGAACGGGGTGAGCAGGGCAAAAAAGGCGGTGACGAGAACGCAGTTGTTCGGGGTCGGCTCC
>CAMAJQ010000131.1 GCA_945835865.1 uncultured Clostridia bacterium | reverse complement strand
GGCGCAAGTCTGATTTTCAAAGGCGGGCGGAGTCGTTCCCGGGGTGTCGAGCAGGTCGAATTCGCCGAGGCGGATCCACTGGTTCGCGCGCGTGACGCCCGCTTTGTCTCCCGTCGCCGCCTTCTTCACCCCCGAAAGGGTGTTGATGACCGTCGATTTCCCCGTGTTGGGGATCCCCGCCACCAGAAAACGGAGGGTCTTGCGGATCCCCTTTTTCTCGTTTCGCTCGATTTTGCTCTTCATCGCGAGTCGGCAGGCTTCCTTGATCCTCTCGCCGTCCCGCGCGTTCTGCCCGTTGACCGCGATCGCCGTCATCCCGCGCGCGGCGAACCCCGCGACGACAGAAGAGAGAACGGACGGTTCGACGAGATCTTTTTTATTGATCAGGTAGACGACGGGTTTCTCGCCGAACAGTTTTTTCATTTTGTGATTGAGACAGGCGTAGGGGGCGCGCGCGTCGAGGACGTAGAGCACGCCGTCGCAGAGTTTCAGGTCCTCTTCCGTCTTGCGCATCGCCTTCGCCATGTGCCCGGGGAACCATTGGATCCGCCCGAGCCCGTGAGAATCGACCGCGGGGAGAGAGCCTCCCCGCCCGTCGGAGGGAGGACCTTTCCCGTCTTCTTCCGGACGGATCCCCTTCCCGTCCGCGTCTCCCTCTTCCCCCGTAAGCGGGGAGGGGTTCCGGATTTCTTCCGCCATGTTCACTCCTCTTCCCGAAGCAGATCGGGGCGTTTTTCCGCCGTCAGTTTTCTCGCCTGAGCGAGTCTCCATTTATCGACCTCTTTGTGGTTGCCCGAAACGAGAACGTCGGGCACGGTCAGACCCATGAATTCCTGCGGGCGGGTGTATTGCGGATATTCGAGGAGATTGCCCGTAAAACTCTCTTCCGAAAGGCTCTCTCCGGCAATGACCCCGTCGACGTAGCGGCAGAGACAGTCGGTGATCGCCATGGCGGGGATCTCGCCGCCCGTCAGGACGAAATCGCCGAGGGAGATCTCCTCGTCGATGCACAAATCGAGCGCGCGCTGATCGACCCCCTCGTAATGCCCGCATAAAAAGAGAAGCCTGTCGTAAGAGAGGAGTTCCTTCACCATCTTCTGATGAAACCTCCTGCCCTTGGGGGACATGAAGATGCGCCTCGCCTCCCGGTTCGGGTCGACCGCCTGCACGGCAGACCATACGGGCTGGGGGGTCATCACCATGCCCGCGCCGCCGCCGAAGGGATAATCGTCGCATTTCCTGTGCTTGTTTTCGGTATAGTCGCGGATATCGGTGACGACGATCTCCACTTTGCCCTGTTTCGTCGCCCTGCCGATGATGCTCTCCCGAAGGGGGGCAAACATCTCGGGGAAAAGGGTCAGAATGTCAATTCTCATACAATACGACCTCCGTGAACGCCGCAGCATTGACGGTCACCTTCTTTTCCCCGATGGAAAATTGCGCTTCCAGAGCGGGGATCAGAGGGAAGACGGCGTTGCCTTCCGCGGTCTGAATATAGTAATAATCGACGTTGCCTTTCTGCACGTCGGTGATCTTTCCGAGTATTTTGCCCGAAGAGAGAACGAGATCGCAGCCGATCACGTCGGAGATGAAATATTTCCCCTCTTCCCGGACGATTTCTTCCTTTTCCGCAAAGACCGACTGCCCTCGCAGAAGTTCCGCCGCGTTGCGGTCGTCAAGCCCGACGAGGCGAAGGATGGCGATTTCCGCTTCGGCGGGAAGGATGCTTTCCACTTCGTACTCCTTTCCGTCCACGGATACCCGCGTGATCTTTTCCACCGACCGGAAGGAGTCGGCGAACAGCCTGATTTTCAGCGCGCCGCGGATCCCCTGCGGTCTGGCGACGGCGCCGATTTCGATCGAATCTTTCATCATGATTTTTCCGTGTTCCTTCTCCGCGCCCTTCCCGATCAAGGGGATCGCCGCGAAAAAAAAGCTGCCGCCGACGGAAGACCCGCCGGCGACAGCCCGCGCCCGGGCAGATTTCCGCCGTTATTCGGCTTCGTCTTTCCCTTTGATTTCGATATTGTATCTTTTGCCGCTCTTCGCGGAAGCCGCCTTGACGATCGTTCTGAGCGCCTTGGCGATCTTCCCCTGACGGCCGATCACCTTGCCCATATCGCTCTCGTCCAGAAGAACGGTAACTTCGATCGTATCCCCTTTTTCTTCGGTGAGATACTCGACGTCGTCGGGCTTCTCGGCGAACTGGTTTACGATATATTTAATGAGTTCTAACACGGCCTGCGCTCCTTATTACTTCTTTTTCTTCTTCGGGTTGGTCTTGGCGGGCGACAATTTCGCCGATTTCTCGATGACGCCGGTCGAAAGAAGAAGGGATCTGACGGTTTCCGTCGGCTGCACGCCTTTCGCGATCCAGGCTTTCGCCTTTTCGACGTCGACGACGACTTCTGCGGGATTCGCTTTGGGATTGTAATGTCCGATTTTGTCGATATACTCTCCGTCTCTCGCTTTTCTGCTGTCTACGACGACGATGCGGTAGCAGGGCGATTTGTTATCGCCGAGTCTCGTCAATCTCATTTTGACTGCCATTGTGATATCCTCCGTTTCAAATTTTATCTCGTTTATCGGTTTATCGCGCGGAAAACCGCGCGGAAACTTTCTCTGTTTTCAAACCCTCGCAAACGCGTTTTCCGCCGCGAAAGGCGATCAGAAAGGCATGCGGAACCCCTTTTTGCCCTTCATCATCTTCATCATCTGCTTGGTCTGGTCAAACTGTTTGAGCAACTGATTGACTTCCTGCACGGAAGTGCCGCTCCCCTTGGCGATCCTCGTCTTGCGCGAATAGTTGATGACGGAAGGATCGACGCGCTCTCTCTTCGTCATGCTCAATATGATGGCTTTCGTGCGTTCGAGTTTCCTTTCGTCGATGTCCTTTTCGGAGATTTTCACCTTCGCGCCCATGCCGGGAAGCATATCCACGATCCCTTTCGCTCCGCCCATTTTCTTGATCATGGCGAATTGTTCGAGGTAATCGTTGAGGGTGAAACTGTTCTCGCGGAACTTTTTCTCCATCTTCTGCATCTGCTCTTCGGTGACCGCTTCCTGCGCCTTTTCGATAAGGGAGAGCACGTCGCCCATGCCGAGAATACGACTCGCCATACGGTCGGGATAGAAAGGTTCGAGATCTTCGAGTTTCTCGCCGACCGAAGCGAATTTGATGGGTTTGCCCGTCACCGCCTTGATGGAGAGGCAGGCGCCGCCGCGGGTGTCGCCGTCGAGTTTGGTCAGCACGACGCCCGTTACCGAAAGCCTTTCGTTGAAGGTCTTCGCCACGTTCACGGCGTCCTGCCCGGTCATGGAATCGACGGTGAGAAGGATCTCGTCCACACGGATGGTTTTCGTGATGTTTTCAAGTTCCTGCATGAGGGCTTCGTCGATGTGAAGCCGACCTGCCGTATCGACGATAACGGTGTCATAGCCGTACTTTTTCGCGTGCTCGACCCCTTCTTTGGCAATTTTTACGGGGTTCCCGTGTCCCTGATCGAAACAGTCCGCCCCCGCTTTGCCGGCGACGATCTTCAACTGTTCGATCGCGGCGGGGCGATAGACGTCGCACGCGACGAGCAAAGGCTTTTTCCCCTGTTTTTTCAGATGCAGGGCGAGTTTTCCGCAAAGGGTGGTTTTGCCCGCGCCCTGAAGACCGCACATCATGACGACGGTCGGCGGATCGGGACTCACCGCGAGTTTGCTGTTGGTGGAGCCCATCAGCGCGGTCAGTTCCTCGTTGACGATCTTGATGACCTGCTGGGCGGGACTGAGGCTCTTGAGGATCTCCTGCCCGACCGCCTTTTCGCTCACCTTCGCGATGAAATCCTTGGCGACCTGCAGATTGACGTCCGCCTCCAGAAGGGCGATCCTCACCTCGCGCATGGACTGTTTGATTTCAAGTTCGGTCAGCCTGCCGCGCCCCGTCATTTTGGAGAAGATATGATTCAGTTTTTCCGACAGCCCTTGAAATATCGCCATCAACCGTCCTCCAACGCTTTTGCGATCCCGCTTTTCACCGATTCATATTCGGCGG
>CAMAJQ010000130.1 GCA_945835865.1 uncultured Clostridia bacterium | reverse complement strand
ACACCGAAAAGTTTCTTCTGGAAAAACTGGAAGAGGCGGGATTCGGCGAAATCCGGACGACGGTCACGGAGCAGGGAAACAGGCTCCGGTTTTCCGCGCTGAAAAGGTAAGTCGTATCGCGCACGGCAAACGAAATGAGGGTTGGGGGAAAGAAAAGGAGTCATTATGGGAATATTAAGAAAAACCCTTCTGTACGATAACGGAATATCGGCGTCTCTGCTCGACACCACGGATATCGTCAACGAGGCGATCTCCCTGCACGGTCTTTCTCCTCTTGCCGCCGCCGGGTTGGGCAGGACGCTTACCGCCTGCGCTTTCATGGCATCCTGCATGAAGAGCAGGGAAGACAGGCTTTCCGTCACGATCAACGGCGACGGGGTCGGGGGACGGATCGTCGTGGCGGCGGACGCGGAACTGCACGTCAGAGGATGTATCGACAATCCGGACGCCGTTCTTCCGCTCCGGGAGGACGGAAAACTGAACGTCGGAGGGCTTGTCGGAAAAGGGACGATGACCGTTGTCAGAAGCGTCGGAATGAAAGAGCCGTACGTCGGGAAATGCCGATTGAAAAGCGGAGAAATCGCCGAAGATTTTGCTGCGTATTACGCGATCAGCGAGCAGCAGCCTACGGGTATGGCGCTCGGCGTCCGTATCGGAAAAGACGGGAAATGCATCGGTGCGGGCGGGCTCGTCCTGCAGCCTCTTCCCGACTGCCCGGAGGAAAGTATCTCCGGAGCGGAAGCGCTGCTCTCTCAGTTTTCGGACGTCAGCGGGCTGATCGCCCGGGGCGGAATAGAAGGCGTGTGGAGAGATTTCTTTGCGGGGAACGATTACGAAGAATACCGACCGGAATACCGCTGTAATTGCAGCAGGGAATATATCGACGGCGTGCTCGTCGCGCTCGGCGAAAAAGAGCTGCGCGAAACGCTTGCGCAGGAAGGAAAAATCGAAGTCGGTTGTCAATTTTGCAATCGGAAATACGTTTACGGCGAAGAGGACGTGGAGCGGCTGATTGCCGGTCTGTCGGGAGAAAGAAATCGGGCGGAAGAAGGACGCCCGGAAGGAACGGATAACGGACGGAACGAATGAAAAACAACGTGATCAGATTTGTCAGGACTACGGATATGCTTCTCGATTACGCGGAAGCGAAGAGAGACGCCAACGATTACGTCGGGGCGGTTTCTTCTCTCGTGTACGAAGCGAGCAAAAAACCGACCACCGAACTGTATGCGCAGATCGCCGATCTATACACGGAAATGGGACTTTACGAGAACGCCGTCGATTACTGGTTCCGGTTTTTGTCGATCGCAGACGATGAGGAATACGCCGAAGCATACAACGGGCTCGGCGCCAACTATTATTTTCTCGGCAACAGAAAACTTGCGGGACTGTACTTCGGGCGGCAGTTGGCGCGCGGGGGGGATGAAGAAGGCTTTTTCGACGATATTCTGGAAGAATATCTCAACGGAGAGAATGAGGACAGAAAGGCTTCTTATCGGATCGTCTATCCTCCCGACCCGGAGGAACTTGCCGCCGGGCTTTACGAAAAGGGAAGGGAACTTTCCGAGCAGGGAGACTACGAGAGCGCGATCTCCTCTTTTTCCGCCGTTCCCGGGGAGAGCGATTATTCTCTCCGCGCAAGGGCAGAAAGAGGATATGCGGAATACTACGCGGGGAAAACGGAGGCGGCGCTCGCCGATCTGACCGGTATCGTCCGGGAAGGAAAGGGAGATGCGACGGTCTACGCCGCGGTCATACGTATTCTTTACGCGGAAAACAGAAAGGAAGAGGCGGAGGAATACGTGCGGGAGTTTTCCGCGTCGAAGACGGACGACCTTTCCGAACTCTATAAAAAACTCAATCTTTTACTCGAACTCGGAAGAAAAGAGGACGCTTTTTCCGTTTCTTCCGATATCTTGTCCCGCGTGCCCTACGACGTGAACACCAATTATATCCGCGGCTTTTTGTTCTACGAGAAAGGAATGTTCCCGCAATCTCTTACGGCTTTTCAGAACGCCTATTTGATTTCGTACAGCCCCGTCGCCCTTTTTTATTCCCGCTACGTGCGTTCGGTGGTTGAGGGAGAGAGGGAACCCGAGCCCCTTGTATGCTCCTTTTCGCTTCCCGAAAAGGAGACGGAAGAGCGCCTTTCTCTCATCAAAGAACTTTTTGCGGGTGGAAAAAGCGCGTTTGCGAAATTCCCGCAGCAGAAGATCATGGAAACTGCAGAATGGGTCTTTTCGGAAACGAACACCGCCATGCAGATTGCTGTCGGGGTCGTTTTTTCCTGTTCGGGGAAGAAAATCTGTCACGACTATCTCCGGTCCAGACTGATCAGCGTCGGGGTTTCCGACGACGTCAAACACAGGATCGTATCCATGCTTTGTCAGAACGGCGCGACGGGGCGTTGTTCCGTCGTGTATTCGGGCATATATTCAACCTTCCGGTTCTCTCGTCCCGAATTGCAAAGCCAGGGAAAGAAACTTTTCGTCAAAGCGCATGCGTACGCCTTCGGCAGGTTGACGCTGATCGAAAGAAACAAACTGGAAAAACTGAGCGAGGGGGCGGAAATTCTTCAACGGGAACTGATCTCTTGCGGCAATATTTCCAAAATCAAGGACGTCGCAACGCTTGCTTGTGCGATATACTTCTATTCGGGACTTTCTCTCTTTCCCGAAAAGTCCATGACCTATCAGTTTTTCGACGTTAAGCGGGAGGACGTCGTGGAAATTCTTTATCTCGCGAAGGAGATCAATTACGATGATTGACGTAGACGGGCTGTTTGAAAAATACTTCCGTGATTTTCTTGCCGAAAACGCGGGCAAATTCACGGAGGAAGAACTCGAAAACAAAGTGGAAGGCGTTTATTCGGAATTCGGAAGGACGCCGCAGAAGGAGTTGGGAGGAAAGACTCCGGCGCAATATTACGCGGGATTTTCGACGGAAGAACTCGTCGAAGAACTCGGAAAACGCGTAAAAAAAGGGCAATCCGTTTCCGATTATCTGTACGATGCGATTGCGGAAAGACCGGATGCCGCCTCTCTTCTCGTCGGGCTCGTTTCGACGAGAGAAAACGAGGAACTCGCGGTTTACGCCGTCAATCTTCTCGCTGCAGTCGGTTCCGAAGAGGGCTTTGGGAAATACGTCGAAGTGCTTCTGGACGAAACGGCAGGAGAGAGTCTTGCCGAATCGGTGACCGAACAGTTGTGCGATCACGCCGATTCCGTAAAAGAAACCCTTTTGTCCGTGTTTGATCGGGCGGGGAAGAAAGGAAGAGGATATATCGAAGAGATTTTTTCCTGCATGTCCGTCGACGACCGCGTGACCGCCACGTTATCGGACGCTTTTTCCTCGTCTCCGTCAGGCGAACGCGGGTTGTACGCCGATTATCTTGCCAGATACGGGGACGAACGGGTTCTTCCGTTGCTGATAGAAGGGGCGAAGGACCCCTCTCTGACCTACAACGATTTTAAGGAGATCCGTTTCGCGATCGAAGCGCTCGGCGGAGAGTGCCCCGTCGTCTGGAAGAAAAACCGCTGAAGGAAAGAAAGCACTTTCGTTGCGTCGTTTTTTCGTCGAAAGAATAAAACGAAGGATCCGTTCATACGATATGGTATGAACAGGTCCTTTTTTCATGCAAAAGAAACCTTTGCATACGCCTTTACCATCGTGGGGAGTATGATCGGCGCGGGGTTCGTCACCGGCAAAGAGATCGCCGTATTCTTTTCCGACGATCCTTCTCTGTCTGCGCTTGCCGTCGTACTTTTGCTTTTTCCGGTGTCGGTCGTCCTCATCGGAACGACGAGGGGAGGATGGCTCGTTCGCACGGTTTCCCTCGTCGTGTCGGGACTGAACGTCGTCCTTCTGTCCTGTATGCTGTCTGCGGCGGAAACGATGGTCAGACCGTTATTCCGATCGACGGAAAAAGCGATAATTTTTCCTAATTTAATTTTAATTTTATCGTTTTTTATATGCCGATCCGGGATGGGTATGATCGGAAGTTTTTCGCTTTGCTTTCTGCCTGTTGCCTTGCTGATGATTTATATTCTCTG
>CAMAJQ010000129.1 GCA_945835865.1 uncultured Clostridia bacterium | reverse complement strand
TCGTACGGATACGTCGCCCTTGCGGCGCTCGTCTGCGGGTTCTGCGGATTTGCTGTCTATAAATTTTGTTTTTTCGGAAGAAAGGTTTTCGCCCGTATGAATTTCCTGAAAGGATACGGTAAAATGATCGTTCCCTTCGTCGCCGCGGGAATTTTCGGTCTTGCAAGCGGATCGGTCATCGGCGGCGGACAGGGGTTTATCCAGTCTCTCGGAACGATGGGAGGCACTGCGGAACAATCGGTTTTCCCCGTGTTTTCCCTGCCGGTTCTCTGGTCTCTGCTGCTCATCCTCGTCATGCGCGTGATCGCGACTGCCCTGAATCTTGCTGCGGGCGTTCCGTGCGGCGTTTTCATTCCCATGCTTGCGATCGGCGCCGGGCTGGGATCGCTTTTGGCGAAACTGTGTTTTCTGATCGGGCTCGATCCCGTCTACGGCGATCTTATCGTGATGATATGTATGGCGACCTTTTTCACTTCCGTCGTCAAAGCCCCCATAACGGCGATCCTGATGGTGGTCGAACTTACCTGGAATTTCACTCTGCTCATTCCCGTCATTCTCGGCGTTTCGCTCGGATATATGATCGGAGAGGCGTTTGTAACCAAGCCCGTATACGAAGTCCTTCTGGAAGGTTTTCTCGAAGAACAAAACGTCAGGCTCACCAAACACACCTACGTCGCCGTCGTGGAAAAAGGTTCGATCGCGGCGGACAAATCCATTCGCGACGTGCTCTGGCCGGGAAGTCTTCTCGTCCGTTCGGTCATGCGGGACGGCGTTGCCATCGTCGCCGCGTCGGACACGGTCATCCGCGCAGGGGACGAACTGACCATACAGGCGGAAGTCGTCGATTTCGAGCAATTCAAAGTCTGGGTGGACGAAATCGTCAAGCGCCGCCGGAAAAGATTCTCTTTCGGGAGAAATAAAAATAACGGATAAAAAAATCCCCGTCGAAGGGGATTTTTTCATTGATTGGGAGAATAGACGACTTCGGAGCGCATCTGACGAAAATATTTATACGGCGTAATGCCGACCGATTCGGAGAATTTTTTGATAAAAAGGCTCGTCGTGGAAAAACCGCATCGGGAACCGACTTCCGTGACCGAGAGGGAAGTGGAGGCGAGAAGTTGCTTGGCGTGTTCGATCCGCTTTGCTTCGATGTATTGCTTGGGCGGCAACCCCGTGACGGCGCGGAAGAGATGGCGGAAACGCTCGTAGGAATAGTTGGAGACCGCCGAAAGCTGTTCGGACGTGATATCGGTGAGATAATATTCGTCGATATATTCGATCGCCCGCGTGATGAGGTCTTTTTTCGCGTCTTTCGCCGAACCCGAGTCTACCTGCCTGCGGAAAAGGGTGAAAATACAGAGCATCAGAGCGCGGATCACGGCGACGTAATCTTTCTTTTTTTCGGTGAATTCGTTCGTTATCGCGTTGACGTAGTAGGCAATTTCCCCTTTTTTGTCGTCGAGAAGCACGGGAAGATCGGGACATTCCTCCCCGACCGTGAACCCGATGCAGGCGAGCGAACAGTCCGAGGCGTGCCTGTCGTTATGTACGGCGTTAGGGGGAATGAGCACGCAGGTTTTGTCCGTGTATTCGTAGCGGACGTCGTTCACGAAAAAACTTCCCGATCCGCTGAAATAATACACGAGTTCGTAACATTTGTGGGAATGGAAACGGATGAAGTAATCGACGTCGTCCTGACGGTTGAAATAAAAGTTCACGTTGATATCCGGCATATCCGATCCTCCCGAAAGGTTTTTCTTTTTTATCGGCGACGGGTCGCGGTTTCTGCAAAACCGCGAAACCGTCTTTTCTTTATCATAAACGAAGGGAAGAAAAAAGTCAACTGATTTTTTTATGTTAGCCGAAAAGTGATATTTTTTAGCCGTAATTGTATATCTTTCCCCCGAAAAGTATGTTAAAATGTTTTCACAAAAGGCGGGGAACGGGAAAAGGAGGAGACGGACAGAATGGGAAAATCGCTTTACAGAATCTTATCGTCGGCGCTTGCCGTTGCGGTGATCGTATTCGCCGCGATTCCCTTTTTCGGATCGGAAGGGTCGTCCCGTAAAATCAGGTTGGTAGTCGATTTTCACGGATATACTCCTTCGACGAGCAGGATCGCGACGGCGGAGGATCCCGACGTGTTTAATTCCACTTATTATATTGCCGAGGGGTTTATGGAAGAAAATCCGGACGTCGAAGTCGTCTGGGCACGGACGAAACCCGTCGGAGGCATGGATGCGGAAGTCGCTCAATGGTTTACCACGCAGATTGCGGGCGGAACGGTTCCCGCAATCGCTTTCAGTTGGGGAACGCGTTATCAGGACAGAGACTGGTATCTTCCTCTGGACGAATACCTTCTGACCGACTATCCGTACGACGACCGATACGATACGTGGAAAGAGGTCTTCCGCGACTATTTGTGGAAGAGCGAGTCGGTCGTCAATGCGAGGGGAGAGGTCGTCGGCATTCCGATCACCGTTTATCCCGGCGCGGCAACCGGATACTTTTATAACAAAACGGCGTTCAGCCGAAGCGGGATCGGGGGAACGCCCCGTACCTGGAACGAACTCGTCTCATCAGCCGAAACGTTGAAACAAAACGGTTATATCGGG
Organism: uncultured Clostridia bacterium; assembly: GCA_945835865.1. Classification (GTDB taxonomy): domain Bacteria; phylum Bacillota; class Clostridia; order Christensenellales; family Borkfalkiaceae; genus UBA10281. Next base: position 1,439 of record CAMAJQ010000129.1, on the reverse strand, counting down.
CTTGCTCCCTGGAGTTTCTTCTCCTCGAATACTATTTTCGACGCGTGGGTCTGGGGATCGGTGATTGCGCCCTCTTTCGGCGGTTACGTCAAAAACCGTTTCGGGATCGATTACGACGGCAACGGGACGGTTTCCGTGTCGGAACAGGCGCGGGCAGCCCTCAACGGTTATTTCTCAACCGAGAACGATTATGCGAAAGATGCCTTCTACCTTCTGAAAGCGTACTATACGCAGACTCTTGAGCCCGCGTGGTCTTCCATCGAATATTACGGAGACTGGCTCGAAGGCAACGTCGGTATCCGCGAGGAGGGGATCTGGGCGATCCCGTCCGAAGATTCGGTTGCCAAGGATTTCGATTACGGCGTGTTCGTCGCGCCCTACGTCACCAAAGATTCCTCTTATTCGGTGCGGGAAATCACCTCGTCTCTCACCGCGGGCAACTTCGTTTCTGCGTCGCTCGACTATCTGGACGAAATCGAGTATTCGGACGGACCCTTCGAGCCGAGCCCCGATCTCGTGGTCAACGTGATGAAGACGGCGGTTGACGGAAACCCCGAACTGTTGGACGCGGCGATCCGTTTTCTGAAATACGTCACCAAGCCGGAAAACGTCTCGATGATCTGCATCGAAAACGGCGGGTGCATCGGGGCGACCAAAGGGACGGGGCATTCCGCTCTCATCGATTCTTTCCTGAGACAGAAATTTCCCGTCCGATCGAACGCCTCCTTCCCGTCCGGGTTTACCGACCTTTACGGCGATATTCTGAACAGGAGAATGGAGGATTGGATCAACGGAATAATCTCCGATCGGGATTTCTTCGCGCAGGTCGATTTCTGTAACGAGGAAGGGGCGAAGGAGTTCGTGAAAAAAATGAATCTCGACGTTTCCGGATGGGAAGAGACGGCGAAGGAGAAACTGAAATGAAGAAAGTGATCGCTATCGTCGCGGTGTTTGCGCTGTTCGGAGGGTTTTACCTCGTCGACTTCATCCGCTCGAAACAGTACGAATACGAACTCGTTTCCCAGACGAACGAAGTGATCGTCGCGGACGGCGTTTCTCCCACGAAGTTTACCGTCAGACTGACCAGAAACGGTCAGCCCGTTGCGGGGCATACGATCGGTATCGTCGCGAGTAACGGCACGCTGCGCAATTCCCGTCTCGTGACGGACGGAAACGGAGAAATCGTCGTCACCTATTACGCGTTTCTCTATCTCAACGACAAACTGACCCCGATGGGGGACGTGACCTTTTATTTTTCGGACGAGGATAACTCCAAAGTCATCATGGTGCCGGCAAAATTTTCCTTTACCGTCAGGGCGGAGAAGCCGGATGACGAAACGGAATGGGAGGATTGGCAGGAGATCGTTTTAGAGAACGGGGAGGAAGACAATGGCTGATAATTCTCTTTTTGCAAGAATATGGAAGAACAAAACCGCCTA
>CAMAJQ010000128.1 GCA_945835865.1 uncultured Clostridia bacterium | reverse complement strand
GAAGCAGTGAAAGAGATCACTTTTCGCAAGGAAAACGAATTCTTTTCGCCCTACGCGGCTTTTTCGGAAAAGACGAAAGGCAGGGCGCGGGAAGAGGAAGCCTGCCCGATGCGGACGGAATACCAGAGAGACCGCGACCGCATCATCTATTCCAAAGCCTTCCGCAGGCTGAAGAACAAGACGCAGGTCTTTTTTTCGCCCGAAGGCGACCACTACATGACCCGTCTGACGCATACGCTCGACGTAGCGCAGGTCGCCCGCTCCATCTGCCGCGTGCTCGATCTCAACGAAGATCTCGCCGAGGCGATCGCGCTCGGGCACGATCTCGGGCATACTCCTTTCGGGCACACGGGGGAGAGGATCCTGAACAGGCTCAATCCCAAGGGCTTCCGCCACAACGAGCAGTCTCTCCGCGTGGTGGACGTGCTGGAAAACGACGGGGCGGGACTCAACCTCACTTACGAAGTGAGAGACGGGATCGTCGAGCATAAAAAATCGGGGAATCCGCATACCCTCGAGGGAAAAGTCGTCTCTCTTTCCGATCGGATTGCCTATCTCAATCACGATATCGACGACGCCGTGCGCGCGGGCATTTTCACCGAAAAAGATCTCCCGCGGGAGGCGGTGGAAGTTCTCGGCGGGACGAGCCGAGAGAGGATCAACAACATGATCTTTTCCATTCTCCGTCACAGCGGCGGCAAGGACGACGTCGGCATGGAAGAGGAATACCGCGCCGCGACGGAGTGTCTGCGCAAATTTCTTTTCGACCGCGTTTACGACGATCTTGCGGCAAAGAAGGAAGAGGCGAGGGCGGGAGAGATGATCTCCGCCATGTATTGCCATTATAAGTCGAACGTAGACGCGCTGCCCGGGTTTTACAGATCCCTTCTCGACCGTTACGACGCGGATACCGTCGTTTCGGACTACATATCGAGCATGACGGACCGCTACGCCGTTTACAGTTTCGAAGAAATTTACGTCCCGAAAAATTTCCTGCTGAAATGATCGGGCTCCCGCGGCGGGACAAGCCCCGGGAAATTACGGAAGATTATGGCTTTTGACGAGAAATTCATCGAAGAACTCAAACAAAAGAATAATATCGTCGATATCGTCGGAAGGTATTGCACGCTTCAGAAAAGGGGAAAGAGCCATTGGGCGTGCTGTCCTCTTCCGGGACATTCGGAAAAAACCCCTTCGTTCACGGTCAACGAGGACGGGCAGTTTTTCAAGTGTTTCGGATGCGGGCAGGGCGGGGACGTCATCACTTTCGTCCGCACCATGGAAAATCTCGATTACGTCGGCGCGGTGAAGTATCTTGCCGACCAGTGCGGCATGGCGATGCCGGACGACGACCGCGATTACAAGCAGATCGCCGCGGCGCGAAGCCGGAGAGAAAGACTGCTCTCTCTCATGCGGACCGCAGCCCTCTTTTACGTACATAATCTTGAAAAAAAAGAGGCGGAGGAGTACCGCGGCTATCTCCGGAAGAGGGGGATCGACGGGCGTACGGTCACGGCGTTCGGGATCGGCGCCTCTCTCGACCGCTATTCTCTCGTCAGGCATCTTTCCGAAAAGGGCTTCCGGGAGGAGGAAATGCTCCTTTCGGGGGTCTGCCAGAAAAAGACGGACGATTCGGGGAAGACTTCACTCTTCGACGCGCAGTACGGCAGACTGATCATTCCCATCATCAATAACCTCGGCAACGTGATCGCTTTCGGCGGTCGGGTGCTCGAAGCCAAGCCGAAATTCGCCAAATACAAAAACACGCAGGAAACCGAACTGTTCGTCAAGAACAGAACGCTGTTCAATATCAACAATCTCAAAAAGGAAAAGAACGCAAACGGACTGAAAAACGTCGTCATGGTGGAAGGCTACATGGACGTCATCTCCGTTTATTCGGCGGGCTTCCGCAACGTGGTCGCGTCCATGGGCACTTCGCTCACGGTCGAACAGGCGAGAATGCTCAGGCGTTACGCCGATACCGTCCTCATCAGTTACGACGGCGACGCGGCGGGTCAGCACGCGACCTTGCGCGGGCTCGACATTCTGAAAAACGAGGGGATCGACGTCAGGGTCGTCCGACTTCCCGAGGGGCTCGATCCCGACGACGTGATACGGAAGTACGGCGCGGAAGAATATCGCAGGCTGCTCGACGAAAGTCTTCCGCTCGTCGATTTCAAACTGGAAAACGCAAAGGCGGCGTACGACCTCGGTGATCTTTCTTCGCGGCGGAAATACGTGACGGAAGCGTTGAAGATCATCGCCGAATGTAAGATGGAGAGCGAAAAGGAGGAACTCCTGAGGAAACTCGGCAGGGATACCTCCACGACCTACGAATCTCTCCGCCGCGATCTCTCCCGCATCGGCGCGAAAGAGGGAGAATCCCCTCCGGTCCGGAAAGAGGAAAAGACCGTGAAAGAGGACGGTACGGTGACCGCCGTGCGCTTCGTTCTCTGCGCGTGCATCTTCAACAAGCCATACGCGAAAGACGTTCCCCTGTATTCCTTCTGTCTTTCCGATCCCGTCCACGTCCGTCTTGCCGACGCCGTTCAGGACTATCGGGAAGAGGGGAAGGAGATCTTTCCGTCCGCTCTTTCGGGAATGTTTACGGAAGAGGAACTTTCGGAATACAACGCCGTGCTGACGGCGGGGGACAGCGTTTTCGGTACGCCCGCGGAGGAAAAATTCTTTGCGGACTGCGTGGGAACGCTCAGAAAACAGTCGATCCTTCAGCAGATCGACGCGCTCAAGGAGGTATGCCGTTCCCAGACGGATACCGAAAAGAGAATGGAAACGTTCAGAAAGATCGCGGAACTGAACAAAAAACTTTCCGCATTATAAAACGGAGGAAAAACACGGTATATGGGTATTACCGAAGAACAGTTGCAACAGGCGATCCAGCAGATCATCGCCGACTATAAGGAGAAAGGAGAGATCGGGTCGGACGCGCTTTGCGATCGGCTCGACCGGATCGCCGCCGACGCGAGCCAGATCGACGAGGTTTATAAGGCGATCGAAGACGCGCATATCCAGATCATCGACGACTACGCCAAGGATAAGGATCTCTACGAACAGTTGCTCAAAGAGATCAGCATGGACGACCCCGTGAAGATGTATTTGAAGGATATCGGAAAAGTCCCTCTTCTTTCCGCCGACGACGAGATCGAACTCGCGCGCAAGATGATGGACGGCGACGAATACGCCAAGCAACGGCTTTCCGAAGCCAATCTCCGACTCGTGGTATCCATCGCCAAGCGCTACGTCGGCAGAGGAATGCAGTTTCTCGATCTCATTCAGGAAGGCAACCTCGGTCTGATGAAGGCGGTGGAAAAATTCGATTATCAGAAAGGCTTCAAATTCTCCACATACGCCACGTGGTGGATCCGGCAGGCGATCACGAGAGCCATTGCCGACCAGGCGAGGACCATCCGTATTCCCGTACATATGGTGGAGACGATCAATAAACAGGTCCGCGTTTCCCGCCTTCTTCTGCAGGAACTCGGCAGAGAACCGACCCCCGAAGAGATCGCCAAGGAGATGGGTATTTCCGAATCCCGCGTCATGGAGATCCAGAAGATCGCGCAGGACCCCGTCTCCCTCGAAACGCCCATCGGCGAAGAGGAGGACAGCCACCTCGGCGATTTCATCGAGGACGAGCAGGCGACCGCTCCGACGGACGTCGTGGCGTTTTCCATGCTCCGGGAGCAATTGATCGGGGTGCTCGACACCCTGACCCCCCGGGAAGAAAAAGTGCTCCGTCTCCGTTACGGCATCGACGACGGCAGACCGAGAACGCTCGAAGAGGTGGGGAAGGAATTCAACGTGACGAGAGAGCGTATCCGTCAGATCGAGGCGAAGGCGCTCAGAAAACTCCGTCATCCCTCCCGCTCCAAGCGGTTGAAAGACTTCATCGAATAATGGAACTTTCTCTGCGGCTGGAGACCTTGCTCGGCGCGCTCGGCTCGGCGGAGATCTTTGCGGACGTGGGGTGCGATCACGGTTACGTCGCCGCCGAAATGCTCGCGCGGGGCAAATGCCGTTTCGCCTATCTGACGGATATTTCCGCAAAGAGCCTGAAAAAGGC
>CAMAJQ010000127.1 GCA_945835865.1 uncultured Clostridia bacterium | reverse complement strand
GATAGAGATCTGCCGCACGAAGGGAAAATCCCGCGCGCCGTCCGCCCCGTTACGGTAGGGAAGTTCGCCGAGATAGAGAAGGGTGTTTTCCGCGACGGCGATCACCCTTCCTTCGGGGTAATCCGCGCTCGGTCTCTCGAATTTTTCGACGACGAGAACGTGATCGTGCCGCACTCCGCCCGTCGCCCGCCCCGGGAGAGGACCCGTTTCCGTCCTGCCGAAGGCGTCGATATCCCTGCCGACGAGTTTCACCCCGTAGCGGGTCTCCACATCCGAAACGTGCATGGCGCGGGCGTGAATGACGCTTTTACATTCCTCTAAACTTTCGCTCGCGAGAGAATCGGGAAAGATCTCGAAAGGGGTGACCGCGCGGACGGAGACGTCCCCCTCGTAGACGGGTTTGCCGTCGGCTTCGCCGAGCAGTTTGCCCTCGTCCTTCCGCCAACAGATCTCGTAAAACGCGGTGCCGCACGCCTCGCTCCACTTGGTGACTTCGCCGACGACCGCCCCCATATCGATGCGCTGATAGGTGGAATTGAGGATCTCCGTCGTCAGTTTCGCCGTCTTGAGATCGGATTCTTCCCCGCTCGCCGCGCGGACGCTCATCGCCGGGCGGGCGCGGGTCAGGCGGGCGATCCTCGAATCGACGATGGGCGCGATGTGGTTGTAGGCGTTTCTGTTCTGCCAGAAAAAATATTTTTCCGACTCTTCCACTTCTCCGTTCGCGGCGATCTCCGCGTACTGATTGCCCGCGAGGTATTCGAGGTTGAGTTGCCACTGCCGTTCGAGCGGACGCCGTTCCTCCTGCCTGGCGCGGAAGTCCTCCATGACCGAAGATACTAAATCCTCATAGAATTCATCTTTCTCTTTCAATTGCGTTCTCCTTGCCTCTTATGCGGGCAATCTCCCCGTATAAGTCGTTTAAACACCTTCTGCAAAAGCGGAATTGCACTCTTGCCTCCGTGCGGCGAACGCCGAATTCGGCAAGTCTCGAACAGCCGTCCGCGTCGCATACGACGGGATCGACGCATCGAACGATCTTCATTTTTCCCTTCCTCCTTTTTCGCTTTCCCCTCCGCCCTGCAGGCGGGAAAGGACTGAAAGCAACCTTTCTTTTTCTCTCCGCAGTTCTTCGTCGCTCAGGAAGGAGAGGTCGTATTTCTTCTCCCCTTCTTCTTCGAGTTCCAGAAGCAGTTTCGCCGCCGAGATGTCCGGGGGAACGTTTTTGGTGGTGACCTTGCGTTTGGTCAACCGCTGTTCTCCCTCTTCGGTCTCGGCGAATTCCTCGACGACTTCCGTCGTGTCGTACCCGACCGCCCTGCGGAAGAGGGCGGTTTTCAGTTTGCCTTTTTCTTCTCTGTTCCGTTCGTTCACATCCGGTTTCTCCTCCTCGAAAGTCTTCTCGCAAGCCTTTCTTTTTCCTTCGCCACCTCCGATTTCTTCTCCTTGGGCGGACGGGTCTTCGGACGGCTCATCAGGAAATACCTCAATTCGTCCAGACAGTGATCGTCCCGCTTGCGGGGGACGTCTCCCTCTCCCCAACGGTAACTTTTCAGTTCGCGGACGAGATTGTCGCACCCGCGGAAGAGAAAGAGTTTTTTCTCTTTGAAATATTCTTTGACACGGGCGATCCCTGCGAAAAGGTCTTTGTCCACGCGGGGGTCCGCGGCGATCCCGTGCTCGTGAAAGAGCTCGGTCACGCTTTTCGCCGAGGCGAGCGTCCGCTGATTCGCCGCCGAATCGATAAGGGCGCGGATCTTTCCGTCCCCGTCCCGCCGCCAGCCGATACGGTCGCTGATCTCGCGGATGCGGTCGGCGTGCCAGCCCACGTCTTTGCCCGCGGCGTAATGCTCGGCGACGACGAAGACGTTCCCGTCGTAATCGACGGCGTACCAATGGCAGGAAAGGGGGTTGTTCAGCCCCGGATCGATGGAAAGCCTGTTCTGCCAGTCGGCGGGGACGGGAAAGGGATCGACGACGTGCACGTTCTCCTCGAACTCGGGATAGACGAGCCCGGAATTGCTGCGGAATCTGCCGTAACGGCGGGATTCGAGTTCGCTCTCGCTCATGCCTGCCGTCATCTCCTTCGCCTCCTCCTCGGAGAGAAAAGGGTTGTCCGCCCACTCGAAAAACTCGTACCACACCTCGGGAGAATTGCCTTCGTTGAGATAGATCTCGTCGTGAATGTAGGTGAGCCCTTTGAGGGGAGTCATCGTGCCGAACACGTCCCCTTTGCGGTCGATCACCCGCATGAGACATTCGCGATAGACGTCCTCGGGCGGCTCTTCGTCGAACCAGACGAAATCGAGAGAACTGCCCTGAAACTTTTCCCTGCCCTGATCGCAACTTTTGAAACCGATGACCGAGATCCCGCCGAAGACGTTTTTGACCATGATCTGATCGATCACGCCGTTTTCGGGACTGTCCTTTCTGCCCGAACTCATCACGACGTCCGAGATCCATTCGGGAGGAAGATAATGCAGGATCTTTTTCTGCGCCACGTCCCTCTGCACCTCGCGGGAGAGAGAGACCACCCACCCGAACACGTCCTTTCTGTTCTCGCGGTAGGGATGGATCCCCCTTGCGAGATACACCGTTTCCACCGCGCCGCACTCCGTCTTCCCGCTACGGTTGCCGCCGAAGACCCAGCGGTTGCGTTTGGGGCAGCGGTGAAATTCCAACTGCTTGCGGTGGACTTTCTCTCCGCGGTTGTACTTCGCGAGAGGGGTTTCCGCCCGCCTGGCGAGTTCGTCGCCGATCTCTTTCAGTTTTTCCAGACAACTCCGTTCGTCCATTCCGACAAATTCACCTCTTTTTCTCCCATAAGAGACCTTTTTCTTCCGTCCGCAAGCGCTATAATGGAAAGCACCATGAAACGCCTGTTGCTCTTATTTCTGACGGCGCTCGCCCTGACGGCTTCCTCTCCCCTTTCCGCCCGCGCGGAGGAAACGCCGACTTATTCGCGCGTGCTGGACGAAGAGACAATTTTATACATGGACGCCGCCCTCTCCGTGCCCTGGTTCACCCTGCCGTATTCCTATTACGTCCGCGTGATATCCGTCGGTACGACTTCGGTCAAGGTGGAATACAAGTGCGATTCTCCCCTCCGCCCTTCGGTGAAGGGTTACGTCGCGCTCTCTTCCCTCAACCTGACCGACGAGATCCCGTCCGCCCCCTATCCCAACGTGTCATTCACCGTCAGGGAAACCTGCCTGCTCTATAAGGACGTCGCCTTTACATACACCGAAACGGTGACGGAGAACAGCACGGTCGATTTTTACGGCGTCACCGTCCGTCCGAGCGGAGAAAAATTTCTCTTCGGCTACGTGACCGTCCGCTCGGGAGACCGTTACGTCGGCTATCTGCCCGTTTCCGCCGTCTCTTCCTTCGTCGTGCCCCGCCTCCCCGTCGAGCAGAAAAAGGAAAGTGCCGTAGAGTCTCTTCCGGAAAAGACGGAAAAGGCGAACGACCTCCTCGGCGACAATCTGCAGATCGTCATCATCGTGGCGGTTTCCGTCGTGGCGATCTCCGTCGTGTATCTGCTCTTCCGACCTTCCCGCAACGCCGCGAGGGACGAAGCCCTCTCCGACGCCCGGTTCGACGACGAGTAGCGCCTTTTTCCGGAAAAGAAACTCACGAGACGAGTTTTTCTCCTTCCTCCGCCCGTGCGGAGGAAGTTTTTTCCTGCTCCGTTTCCCGCACCTGCACGGAAGAGATCTTCTCTTCCGCCTTCCGCGTTTTTTCCGCCGCCTTTCTCTTCTCCTCTTCTCTGATCCGATAGCCGTTGGCGATCGAACGGATGAAGCCGAAGCGAAGGCAGGTCCCGTCGAACCATTCGGACGTCATTCCCCGCCCGGACAATTCTGCCGAAAACCGTTTCAACGCCCTCGCCTGCCGGCGGAAGTATTTGCGGGAAACGCGGTCGAACCCCTCCCGTTCGGGGAGGATCCCCCAATATTTGTAGGCGATGAGTTCGCGGTCTCCCTCGGACAGAGCGCGCAGCGCCCCGCCGATCCTGCGGCGGAGTTCGAGAAGATCGGCTTTGGTCTCGGTGAGCGCGAGAATGCCGTTGGCGATGGTCTCGCAGGACTCCCTC
>CAMAJQ010000126.1 GCA_945835865.1 uncultured Clostridia bacterium | reverse complement strand
TCCGCCGCAAGCCCTCAAACTTATTGATTTTTTTTCGCTTTTAGTATATTATATATAATACGGTTAAATTAGTAAAGTATTTTCGCAGGTCGTAATTATGGAAAGTTATGAAATTTTATGGGAAAGGGCGCTGAAAGAACTGCAGTCGACGGTCAGCGCGATATCGTATTCGACGTATATCGAACAGTTGAAGCCGATCGACCTCATCAACACCAAACTCATTCTCGCAACCAAAACGGAAATCTTCGCCTCGGAAGTGGCTTCGAGGCTTCTCGATAAGATCCGCGCCGCCCTGCGCACCGCCGATACGGGCATCACCGACATCGAACTCTGCGTGGGAGACAGCCGGGAGGACTACCTCGCCAAAAAAGGATACGACATCCCGAAGCGCGAGGAGGTCGAGGAAACCCCCATCAACCCCAAGTATACCTTCGACACCTTCGTGGTGGGTTCCTCCAACCGCTATCTTTACGCGGCGGCGAAGGCGGTTGCGGACAACCCCGGCAACAGTTATAACCCTCTGTTCATCTACGGCGGGGCGGGGCTCGGGAAAACGCACATCATGCACGCCATCGCCAATCAGATCAGAAGCAACAACCCCGTGATGAACGTGGTTTACGCCACCTGCGAAAAATTCACGAGCGATCTCATCTCCACCATCCGTCAGGGAAAAGCCTACTCGCAGGAAGGAATGGATTTCAGAAGCCGCTACCGCAGCGCGGACGTACTCATCATCGACGACGTGCAGTTTCTTGCGAAAAAACAGTCCACGCAGGAGGAATTTTTCCATACCTTCAACGAACTTTACGGACAGAACAAACAGATCGTCCTCTCCGCGGACTGTCATCCGAAGGAGATCGAACTTTTGTCCGATCGTCTCAAAACCCGTTTTGAAGGCGGGTTGATGGCGCAGGTCCTCCCACCCGATATCGAAACGAAAATCGCCATTTTGCAGAAAAAAGCGGAAATGCGCAAATACATACTCTCGCTTGACGTCGCGCTCTACCTTGCCGAGCATTCGGACAACGACGTCCGCTCGCTTGAAGGAATGCTGAATAAGGTAATATTCGCCTCCATGCTTCACGAATGTCCCATCACGACCGACCTTGCGAAAGAGGCGCTGAAAGAGAGCGTCTCTCCGGACACCAAGGAAGAAGTCGTCACGACGGACGTCATCATCGACACCGTCTGCTCCTTTTACAAATTGCAGAAAGCCGACCTCCTCGGCAAAAAGAAGAACAAAGAAGTCGTGGAGCCCCGCCAGATCTGCGCCTATCTCATGACCGAACTTTTGTCCATTCCTCTCGTGACCATCGGACAGGCTCTCGGCGGAAGGGATCATACCACCGTCATTCACGCGCGGGACAAAATCGCCGAACTCGTCGGCGTGAACACCCGCATCTCGACGGAAGTCAGCGACCTGAAAAACCTCATCTATAAAAAATAACGGAACAGACCGCGCGGGTGCGAAGACCGTCTTCCATTCAGGCGCGGTCTTTCTCCGACGGAAGATTTTCTTTGTCTATGAAAGAATATATCGAAGGAAAATACGGTGCCGTCGTCATCGGTGCCGGACACGCGGGTTGCGAAGCGGCGTTCGCACTCGCAAAAACGGGGATCAGAACCGCTCTCACTACCGTCAACCTGGAGAATATCGCCTTCATGGCGTGCAACCCGTCCATCGGCGGAACGGCGAAGGGGCACCTCGTTCGCGAACTCGACGCCCTCGGCGGCATGATGGGGATCATCGCCGATAAAACTCTTCTCCAGATCAAGATGCTCAATCGCGGCAAGGGCGCGGCGGTACAGTCTCTCCGTGCCCAGTCGGACAAATACGATTACCACAAGGTCATGAAAAAGACCCTCGAAAACACGCCCGGCCTCTCTCTTCTGCAATGCGAGATCACCGACATTCTCGTCGAAAACGGCAGGGTCAAAGGGGTGAAAAACGCCTTCGGGGGAATTCTTCTGTGCGACGCCGTCGTCATCGCAACGGGGGTCTATCTCAACAGCAGGATCGTAGCCGGAGAATGGGAACAGAGCGCCGGCCCCGCGGGATTTATGCCCGCAACCGGGCTGACCGACTGCCTCGTCCGCCTCGGATTTACCGTCCGACGTTTCAAGACGGGCACCCCCGCAAGGCTCGACGGGCGGACGATCGACTATTCCGTCCTCGAAATCCAGGAAGGCGAAACCAACCTCTACCCCTTCTCTTTCATGACCGATTCCGTCCCGCGGGAACAGCGTCCCTGCTACGTCGCCTACACCAACCCGACGACGCATAAGATCATTCTGGACAACCTCGACCGCTCTCCTCTTTACAACGGTTTTATCAAGAGCGCGGGTCCCCGTTACTGTCCCTCCATCGAGACGAAAGTCGTTCGTTTCCGCGACAAGGAACGGCATCAGATCTTTCTGGAACCGGAAGGCGCGGATACCGACGAGGTCTACGTACAGGGCATGTCCACTTCTCTCCCGCACGACGTTCAACTCGCCATGTACCGTTCGATCAAAGGGCTCGAACGCTGCGAATTCACCCGCTACGCTTACGCCATCGAATACGACTGCATCGACAGTCTCGATCTGACGCCCGCACTCGCTTATAAAAAAATCCCCGGCATCTTCACCGCCGGGCAGATCAACGGGACGAGCGGCTACGAAGAAGCCGCGGCGCAGGGACTGATCGCGGGAATCAACGCGTCCATGTATCTCCAAGGCAGAGAACCCCTCGTCCTCTCCCGGGACGAAGGCTATATCGGCGTGCTGATCGACGACCTCGTGACCAAGGGAACGGACGAACCCTACCGCATGATGACTTCCCGCGCGGAATACCGCATCTTTCTCCGTCAGGACAACGCCGACGCCCGGCTGACCGAAAAAGGCAGAAAAGTCGGGCTCGTTTCCGACGAACGTTACGCCCGCTACCGGAAAAGACAGGATCAGATTGCCGAACTGAAAGAAAAAATCAACGAAAACCTCTCTCCGAAAGACTGCGCGGACTTCGTGAAGAAATACGGCGGAGAGGTCTACGGCGGCGTTTCTCCCGCCGATATGATACGGAGAAATATCCCGTTCAGCGACGTATGCGAGCACTTCCGTCTGTTTGAAGAATACCCTTACGACGTGAAGGAAACGGTGGAAACGGATACGAAATACGAAGGATATCTGAAAAAAGGCGCCGATCAGATCGAACGGGCGAAACGGCTGGAGGAAAAACTCCTTCCCGACGATCTCGACTACGCTTCCCTTTCGGGGCTGAGGCTGGAAGCGAGGGAAAAACTCGCGAAGATACGCCCCGTCAATCTCGGTCAGGCAAGCCGTATTCCCGGGGTCAACCCCGCCGATATCGCCGTCCTGATGGTCTATCTGAAGAGGTGAACATGAAAGACGAACGCACGGTCGGCAGTCCCGAAGGCGCCGACGCCGGACCAACTCCGGATTCTCCGCGAGCGGAGAAGGAAAACGGAAACGGGTTTTCCCCCGCATATCCGCAGGCGGAAAATCCGGCGGGAGAGAAAAAAGCAGCCGCAAAAAAATCCGCCCCTGCAAAAAAGAGCGGGAATGCGGAATTCAAGAGGAGATATTTCGATTATTACGACGATATCAAGATCAGCGACCGCCAGGACTGGTAGCAAGCCGACGGTCCGCCCAAACGGCTTCAACGGGGAATGAACGCGGGGAACGCGAGGGTAAAATCGTAGGCGAAACGGAACTCGGCATAACACTCCGACGACCCGCCCGAAAGGGACATCGTCAAAAGTACGCCGTCCGTCTCCGTCAGGCGGACGGCGTACTTCGCCGCCTCTCCGCCGAGCAGATAGGCGTAAATATCGTTGTTTTTCGGGACGAACGCGAAACAGATCGCGCCGTCCTTTTTTTTGGGCGATTTCATGTCCTTCGTCGGCACCACGAGTCCGTCGAGATCCCCGATCGGAAAGAGAGAGAAACCTTCGACTTCTTCCCCTTCCGTCTCGCTCGTCTTCCGGTAAGTTCTTCCCTCGTAACCGTAATACTCCGCGCCGTCGAAGGCGTAATAATACAGAAGCCTGCCGTCGAAAAAATACTTGCGGCAATACGCACCCTTTTTGCCGTCCCGGAGAAAGTCGATGAAATAATTGCTCTCGCG
>CAMAJQ010000125.1 GCA_945835865.1 uncultured Clostridia bacterium | reverse complement strand
TTTCGACAAACTTTGCGCGCATTTCCTCATTGGTCAGGCAAAGCTGCGTTCCGTCCGAACTGAACCAATCCGGATAACTGCTCTTATACGATTGTCCGCTTTCCAGGTCGTAATTGATGATGGTAAAGTGCGTGTGCGACCAAAGTCCCCAGTTGCCCACGCCCTCGCCCAGTCTCAGATGCAGAGCGTTGATGGAATTTCCCTGCGTCGCAAGATATCCCAATGCCCTCTCTTCAAAATCGGGACGCTGTTCCTCTGCGTATTTGTAAAGCGGAACATCCTCATGCTCGGGAACGACAATTTCATCCTCCGCATAAAACCGGACTCCCAACGTCGTCTCCAGAAACTCATACACAGAAAAGAGCGTTCCGTCCCCGCCGTATCCCGCCATGATAAGATCGTCTCCCTGCTGCGAGAGAAAAAATCCGTCATCGCCGAGCCTGTCGTAAGTAAGTTCCCGCCCCGAAGCCATGGCAAGCGACGTCTTGCCCACGGAAAGATATTTTCCGGAAACCGTCGCCTCGGACGTCACGGGAAGCGCGGCGCCGGTGGATTGTTCGAGATACATCGCCAGCTCTTCGGCCGCATATTTTTCTCGCGCATTCGGCTGCTCAGGCAAAAGAATCCTGTAATCAGACTCCCCGCCTTCCACAATTTTATAGCCGCTCTCTTCATAAGCGGGCGCTTCCGTCGACGAGGAGGAAACAGAGTCCGTCCCCCCGTTGCACGATGCCATGGAAAACATCACGCCCACCGTCAGCAAGATACTCAGACATTTTTTCATATTGCACCCCTTTGTCATTCCGCCACCACCGTATAATCGATCATGACAAAATTGAACTCGTCGTCGTGACAATAATACCGCACGGTATATCTTCCTTTTTGCGAAAAACAATACTTTCCGTCCTCGACCATGCTCATTTTGCCGCTTTCGTCAATGACGAAGACATACACCTGCAGATTCACCGAGACATTGTCCGTAACCGCAGCAGACGGCAAGGCAATCGTCTCCCCCGCTTTTACCCGTCCGGGCACCTTTCCTTCGACCTCCATTTCCGGTTTGATTTCGTCGAGAATTTCCAAAGAATAATTTTTGGTGCTGATATTCCCGCGGGAATCTACCGCCCGATATTCAATCTTATATACACCGTACGAACGAGCGACAAAATAGAGATCTTCGTCTATTGCACTGTCCTTGATCAGATAATTCCCCTTTCTGTCCTTCACGGATACGGTAAGCGTCACTTTCTGATCCAGCACATCCGCCGCAGTTGCAGCGGGAATTTTCACCGATTCGCCGTAATGCCGGTCACGGGTAAGCTCTTCGCTGACCAAAATAATCGGATTGATATAGTCGTCGTCGATATTGCTCATCATCTGATTGAGCACCTGGCTCACTTCCACGGCCGATTCGCCCGCCACCCCTTCCATGGCAAACGACAAATAGACCTTTCCGGACGGGAACCCCTCAAATTTTTCCCCGTAAACCGTTTCCGAAATGCTCATGATCGCACCGCTCGACGCATCGGAAATCGACCGTCCGTTCAGCGCAATGATAAAGAAATTGTTGGTGGTCTCGTAAAAACTCCCGAGAATATCCGCGGGTTCTCCCTTGTCATTGACATACAGTTTGCTGTAAATCGACTGCGGATCCGCCGTATTTTTCTCCACGGAAATTTTGACGCGGATTGCAGGATCTTTTGCGTCCTCCAACCAAACTGCCACCCGATCGAAATTGTTGGCGGCAAGCGGGACCGTAAAGGTAAAGGAAAATCCCGTGGCGGGCAAAGCATTGATGAACTCCCGCCCGGCGCCTTCCTCCTCCGTATAATACACGACGGACGTTTCCTGCGGATCCTGACGGGTTTTGCCTTCGCCGTCATGGAAATAATCGGCAATTTCATCGGCATCCAGCACGGTCACCCGCTTTTGAAACAACGCCACCTTCTCGGCGTCGTACAGACAGGCAGCCCGATATTCCACCACGATCTCCCCTCCGTTGGCTATGTCGGGCGTATAACTTCTGTCCGAATAATCCAATTCTTTCAGAAGTTGCATTTTTTCGTCGTAAATCCGGATGGATTTACGGTCGGTTTCCTGCGGATACCCGGAGGTAGAAGCGTAATCGTAAGCGACAAATCCGTCGAACACCACCGGTTTTCCGTTTACGACATACCGCGGAACAAACGGTTCCTCGATAATCGGAATGTCATTTTCTTTCACGGTAATCCTGCGTACCAGCGTATATTGTCTGCCCAGATAATCGGTCAATTTAACGGTAACCTCGTACATGCCCTGCTCCCGGGCGACAAATCCGCCGTCTGATACGGCTATCGCCTCCTCTTCGCCTATCCGGCGTATCACCGTAGTTACCTTTACGTTTCCGGAACCGTTTTCCGCATGTCCCCCCGGCAACAACACTTTTTCTCCCACTTTCGCGGATTCGGGATATTCTCCGTCGGGCACATAGGTGAGCTCGCCCAAAGACTCCTTCACCATCACTTCAAATTCCCTCACCGTTTTTCTGCCCGATTTGTCTTCTGCGGTATAGGAAACAATATAAACTCCTTCCCTGTCGGGAATAAAGTCCCGCAACTCGGTGGAAAAGCCCGAGCAAAAGACTTCTCCGCCGCTTTTGTCGCGATAAACCGTAATGTCCGCTCCCGGCATATCGCCGTCGATTTCATCAAAAACCGTCACGGGAAACAACGGGTAAGGATATGCCGCCAACCCCTCCGGCGTCTCCTCGTTCCCCGCCGTATCCACGGAAACGACGGGATCTTTCTGATCGACAATCTCCGTCCCGGCAAGACTCTGTCCGTTAAGCGTCAGAAGCATGAACTCCGCCCTTGTCCGTTTGAGAGAAGAAAACCTGAACGAAATATACACTTCGCCCGTCGTAAAGCCTTCCCACTCCTGCGAAACATATTTCGGATCGGCGAACTTGGTCACCAGCGTTCCGTTTTCGAGATGCGAATACACTCCGGGAGAAGCATACAGCGCCAAAGCGGAATAATCCAGTCCCAAAGTCAGCGTCCCGTCCAAACCCGCCACGCCGATTCCGTTAAAACTGGTATAAACGGGCGTACCGCGGTCTGTCTCCGAATGCATTTTTTTGTCGTTGGCGTTGTATCCGGCCAAAACCTGCCCGGGGGCCTGCGCCTTGACCATGCCGATCAACGTATCGTAAGTCCCGCGATAAAAACTTATCGTCAGCTTATTTTCGGGATCGTACGCGTCTTCCAGCGTGATGACGAGTTCGTAAAAATCCGGCGTGTCCTGCATGGTCGGCGTGATCATCAACTGCACCAACGCGTCGGTGCGCTTATTGGAGGAAATATCCAGTTTATTGAGAAACCGGACCGTTCCGCCCTCCTCCTCCGTACTGAACAAAACCCCTTCCTTGGGCGTTATATTGGTATAGGAAGCGCTCGTTTTTCCGTCTGCAATTTCTACGTTTTCCGATTCAAACAGCGCGCCGTAGGAAGTGCAGGCTTCCCCCGTTTTTCCCGTCGTTTTTATCTCTGTTTCCGTTCCCGTTTCCGCGCGGACAGAAAACAGCCCCGCAAACGTCATACCGACCACCGACAACGCCGCCAGAGCGGCACATAAAATTTTCTTCATAATTTTTCACCTTGACGATTCCGGATCGCAACCGCGCGAAATGCGCACGGCTCGGATTTCTCCGGTTTTACCCCTTCAGTCCCCCGATCGAGAGATTTCCCACCAGCTTATCCTGGAACAGAATGAATAACACGAAAATCGGGAACATCGCCAACGTACATCCTGCAAGTTGCATGGGCACGGAATTGATCTCCGCATCCGTAGAGAACTGATACAGAAAAAGTCCGTAGGCAACCGTGGGATAACTGGGCAGATAAATCATGGGCGACTGATAATCGTTCCACATCGTGATGAAACAAAGCAATCCCGTCACAAATACCGTGGTGCTTGCAAGCGGAATCATAATGTTGAACAGCACTTTCCAATGCGAGGCCCCGTCGATGAACGCCGCTTCCGCATATTCCCAGGAAATCCCCTTGAACGTCGCATAAAAAATCAGGAAATTTGTCCCCAGGAACCCCGCTTTCATGATTATGATGCCGAACATGTTGTCATAGAAACCGATCGCGCGGATCAACTGCAATTC
>CAMAJQ010000124.1 GCA_945835865.1 uncultured Clostridia bacterium | reverse complement strand
TATGCTGCCGCAGAGCATGGCGATGGCCGGTTCTCTGTTTATTATACTCTGGATGGCGGAATGGAATTCCTACGGCACGGCGCTTATATATCTGAACAAGATGCCGACGCTTGCGGTGGGTATTTATCTGTTCCAGACTAAGATGATGTTCAAGTCGAGCATGAATATACTCTATGCCGCTTGCTTTATTTCTCCGCTTCCTCCGCTGCTCATATTTATCACTTGCAACAGTATGTTGATGAATAACGTTTCGTTGGGCGGGATCAAAGAATAACCGCAACGAGCCGAATCAATTCAATCTTTATAAAGGTAGGTATACGATGTTGAAAAAAAAGAAAATGGTAAGTTTCGTTCTTTGCTGTGTTTTAGCGGCGTCTGCGGTGAGCGTTGCGGGTTGCGGCAAAAAGGATCCGGACAACACGGCAACGAACGTGCAGATTTATTACTGGAATTCCGGATTGGGGAAAGAATGGATCGAAGAGGTCGTGGAAAAATACAATGCGTCTCAGACTCGGTATTCGGCAACCCTCGAGTCTGAATCCAACGCCAAGACGATTCTGAATACCCTTGATCTCGGCAAGAACAACAATTACGACCTCTATTTCTGCATGCTCAACAACATGCAGCATAAAGAGGAATTCATCAAACTCGATTCCGTTCTCGACTCCAAAGCCGCCGGAGAAGATAAGACGTTGAGAGAGAAATATTATCCCTATCTTCTGAACGGAGTAAAGGACGCCGACGGTTCGACGTCGTTCCTGACTTACGGCAACAGTTGGTGCGGTATCGTTTACAACACGAACATTATCGACGGGGTAACGTATAAAGTGCCCAGGACTACCGTCGAACTTGACAGACTTACCACCAATCTGAACAACAACGGCATCAAACCCTGGATCTTTTTCAATAGCGAAAGCGGTGCGAACGGCTATTGGAGTTACGTGCTGAACGGTTGGGCGGCGCAATACGACGGGTTGGATTACTATAATAACACGCTCATGCAACTGAACGCCGAAACCGATGCTCAGCGTAAGGAAATGTTGCTGACCAGGGACGGCAGATTCCAGGCGCTGAAAGTATGCGAATCGCTCCTTACGCCCAACACCGTTCATGCGGAGCACACCAATACGAACTTCACAAAGGTTCAGACTCTGTTTTTACAAGGCAACGCAGCGATGATGCCGAACGGTGGCTGGCTTCTGAACGAATCGGGTGGCGTCGATCATTTCAGTATGATGAAACTGCCCGTCATCAGCACGATCACCGAAAAACTCGAAGATACCGATATGGATGACGAAGTTCTGGCTCAGATCGTAGACGAGGTGGACGAGGGAAAAACCTCTTCCTCCTTATGTACGCAAAAGGATTTCGACAGGATCAGGGAAGCGAGAAATCTGCTCTGCAATAACGGGGCGGACCAATTCGTTTTTATTCCCGAATATTCCAACGCGATCGACGGGGCGAAGGATTTCCTTACTTTCCTGTATTCGGATGAAGGGATCCTGTCCTTTATGAAATACACTTCGTCACCCGCTGCGGCTGCGTTGTCGGATAAAAGCAAGTTCGACGTATCTTCCGTCAGCAAATGGGGGCAAAGGCAATTCGAACTGACAGACAGTATGAATGCGATCACGAGTCTTATCACGAAGTCGCCCATATTCACCAATACCGGTCTGGATTCGTTCTTAGGTCTCGTCTATGCGCTTCCGCTCTGTTCCAACAATCCCACGCAGAGAAAAAACGCGGAGCAGCTTTGGGAACAGTTGGACAGAAAGGTGAACGAATACTGGGAGGACTGGAACGCATGATCGGAAAAAGAACGAAAAGCATACTGCTGAGTGCGGCGTTGACTGCCGGAATGATCCTTCCGTGTTTTGCGTCGACCGCGATTGACGCAAACGCCGGATCCACGAAAGCCTATATCACGAACACTTCTTCGGTAAACAACGACAGTATCAACACGGGCGACTTTTTCGTAAACGGGAAGGTTTATGCCAAAGATTCCAAAATGGTGTTCGACGAGAAATGCAGTCTGAAAGCGAGCGTCGTTTCCAAAGCGCAGGTTAAAAACCTGAAAGAATACGGATTGACCGATATGTTTACGCTGAACGCGTCTTTCAATATCTCGCATATTGCAGAGAACGGGAAGGTTGCCGTGGCGTTCGGACTGAAAAATTCCAATTCGCTCGGCGAGAACGAGTCTGCGGAAATCGCTTTCACTTACGACGACGGGCTGTATCTTGAAGTCAACGAATATCAGAACGGATCGGCACAGGTCTTCGTCGCAAGACAGAAATATTCGCTTTCTTCGCTCAATACGGACATCAAAATGACGCTGAAGGTGGAGAGCAACGGTAAAATCTACCTTTCGTTCGTCTGCAATCAGAATGAAATCAAGGTTCTGAGCGGGCGCCCGCTCCATATCGACGCACAAGGCAGCGTAGGGGTATTTTCGGTTTCTTCCGAAAGCGGAAAAAATGTATTTACGGTGGCGGATATGGAAACGCTTGCCTATATTTACGAAACGCCTCTTACGGTAGAATCCTATTTGGAAACTTTCGATAACGGATATAATGCGAACATGTTCTATTCGGAGTCGTCCGCTTCGCCTTTAAAACCTTCGAGAATCGCCGTGAAGGACGGAAAACTGGAATTCCGGAACGTCGCTACGGGTTATTTCACGACGAAAGAGGTGTTTTCCAATTTTGAACTGACTTTTGAGGTCACCGATTTCGGGCGTAAAGCCGAATACGATAAGGACGGAAACGTCACGCAACTCGTTTCTTCCTGGTTTATGATCGGATTCGGCGTGGATAATTACAACGATCCCGCTTCGGAAAAGATTCAGGCAACTTTCCTGCAATTCGATTATATTCCGATGAATTCGGCAGAGCGGGAAATCGACCACGAAAATCCGACCGAATCCATGTTGAATAAACGTTACGTTCTGTACAACAACGGAACGGCGGTGCATACGGCTCCCATGGGCGATAAAAATCTGTGGAACGAAGAATACGCCGCGGGTAAAACGGTGAACGTAAAACTCGTCGTAGAGGACGGCGTGATCAGTCTGTATCATAAACTGGAAGACGAGGCGGAATACGGCGATCCGCAGTATTCCTACGATCTTGGAATTACGCAGACGGGGTACGTGAGATTTTTTACTTACGGAGACACGGCGATTCCCTCTTCCGGGATGAAAACGATCGCGTCGTTCAATATGACCATTGACAATCTTAAAATCAGGAACCTCGATCATCCCAACGTCATGCAGGTCAAAGCCGCTCCCGTGTATAAGAGCAACGCGCTTCATTTTTCGGAAGATTACGTTTATACGACCGTAACCGATGACAATGATCTTCTCGGAAACAAGTTGAAATGAGGGGCGAAGAATGAAAAAAATGAAAAAAGTTTTATCCGTCCTATTACTGGGGAGCATGTTTTTTTCTGCAACTGCCTGCGGGAAAAAAGAAGGGAATCAGAAAATCGACGCGGACGTCGTTTTGTATACCGAGGGTATGGAATACGTCACCTCCGGAAAGGGAACGCCTGAATCTTACGCTTCGTTGACTTTTGATTACCTCGGAGGCAGCGACGTTATGCCGATCGGCGGTTTCTACGGTCCTTCCTCTTATTCGGGCGGAAGCGTGGACGGAAACGAACTGAAAGATCTTCTTTCCGACGACGTCTTTTCCGCGATTGCCGACGCGGGAGTCAACATGATCGTCTATAACAGGGACATGTGGATGACCGAAGGGGATAATCATATCGCAAATAAGGTACTTGATCTCTGCGAAAAATACGGGATCGGAAACTTTATGCAGCTCGAATACGTGGAAAGCCAGCTCGGCGGAAAACTCAATCCATATCCGGTAGACAACATGGAACTCACGACGGAAGCGGGGGTCAGAAAGTTGCAGGGTATCCTCGATACTCTTACCCGGAACGGGGAAAGAAAATGCGTGATAGGTCTGCACGGCAGGGATGAGCCTTTCACCCACGAAATCAAGAACCTCGCCGTTTTGCAGGACGTCTTCTATAATAAACTCGAAAACAATTACGGGCTTACGATATTCGGGAATTCGCTGGGATATTGGCCGAACAAATGGGACATTTTCGGTACTACCGCTCCCATTTCGTTCTCCGATTATTTCGAAAATTATATGAATAGCGCCAATCCGTCCATGCTTTC
>CAMAJQ010000123.1 GCA_945835865.1 uncultured Clostridia bacterium | reverse complement strand
ATAATAAGGAAATGAAGAGACTCGCTCCGTCGGGAAAAGAAAGCGCGGAGACGCTTGACAATTCCGCGCGGACTGTGATAAAATAAGGGCGCTGAAAAATGCGGAGGTCTTTTGAAGGCGGCTTCCGCGGAGGGAATAATGAAGATTTACGAAAAAATAAAAGCCGCGCCTCTCGGCGGGCTGACGAAAAAAGAGATCACCGTCGCCTTTCTCGGCGACAGCGTGACGCAAGGGTGTTTCGAGGTTTACCGCGTCGGCGAAAACGGCGTGGATACCGTGCACGATTACGACGCGAGTTTTGCTTATCGTTTCCGTTCGATCATGAACCTGCTTTATCCCGACATGCAGGTCAACGTTATCAACGCGGGAATCAGCGGAGACGGGACGGAAAACGGCGTTGCGAGGATCGGAAAAGATATTCTGGAAAAAAATCCCGATCTGCTCGTTCTTTCCTACGGACTGAACGACTGTTTCGGCGGGAAAGACGGGATCGGAAGGTATGCCGATAATATCGCGTCCATGGTGAAACAGGCGAAGGAAAAGGGGATCGACGTTATCTATCTGACGCAGAACTGTATGAACACGCAGGTCAGCCCGCTGATCACGGATCCGTTCCTCCGTACGCTCGCGGAAAATTTTTCCGCCGTTCAGAAATCGGGCGTGCTCGGGGAATATTTTGCCGCGGGAAAAGCTGCGGCGGAAGGGGAGGGAGCCGTCGTCCTCGATCTCTATCCGGTCTGGGAGAAACTCATCGTTTCCTCCTGCAACGTGACCGAACTGCTCTCGAATAAACTCAATCATCCCGTTCGCGAGTATCACGTCTACGTGGCGATCAAACTCATCGAGACCATATTCGGCGTATAAAACGTCGGTTTGCGTAAAAAAGCCGTTTTGCGGAGAGCCCGTTCAGGATCCGCAAAGCGGCTTTTTGTTTTCGGTCACGGTTTATCGTTTTCTTCTTCCGCCGTCCGTCCGTCTGCGGAGAGAGATTCGGACGAGGTGAAATCCTTGCGGGCACAACCCGCTCTGCCTCCGCCCGCACAGGCACACGCACAGGCGCAAGCGCAGGAACTTCCTCCCGACGGGTGGACGCCACCCGAAGAGTTTTCTTTGACGGCAACCAGAGAAGCGGGAGGATATTTCTTTCCCGATCTGCTGACTCCGCGCGTATAAAAACCGCGCGGGAAAAAGGGATGGTTGGAAACGAATCCGCGATAGCGGTAATAGCCGTCACCCGCTCTCGTCGAAGCGAGATAGAGGGCGAGAAGGATGACCGCGACGACCGCCGCGACGATCAGCCCGCCGATCAGGATAGATTTCGGGGAAACGTAGGCGTCGGAAAACTGTTTGTGCGGATCGTGCGAGGGAAAGAAGGAGAGAGGATAAGAAACGTCGACGTTGATTTTCTGATTGAAATCGAGTTCGCACGACCATATCAGCCATTCGTCGTTTTCGGCGTTTGCGTTAGAGTAGGTCGATCCCTCTTTTTTCCAACTGACGGTCAGATCCCGTACCCGTATTTCGGGAAACCAGCCCGGATTGAAACGGAATTCCGCCCGATTTCCGTTGACGGTATAGATCCGTTTCTGATGAAAGCGGAAGGAAAAGTCGACCGTTTCGCCCGCGTAGTATTTCTTTCTGAAATAGACGGCGATATAGGCGCCTCCGTCCGCGAGATATTCCGCTTTTTCGACGGAAGAGGAGTTGCTCACGATGTTTTCGACGTAGCGGTTCGGAACGCCGATCTTCACCCATTCGAGGGGACCTTCCGAATCGGAATCGAGAACCTTCCATCGGAGGGTATAGGTCATGTCAAGGGTGGCGTCCGCTCTCGGGATGACCCGGATATGGAAGAATTCGATTTCGTCGAGGGGAGTAAATGCCTGCGCCCGTTTTGCGACGGAATGAGGCAGAGGGAGAGTCGCGACGAACAGAAGGACGAAGGCGCACAGGAAAGCCGGGATCTTTTTCGTTTTCATTTGGTTCGCAGAAGGCAGGTCTTTTCTTTGCGGACTGCCTTTTTCCTTATTTTTTTACAGATTTTTCCGTTGAAGATCTTATCCCATCGATCGGTGAGCATATTGCCGAGTTCGTCTCCCGCAAGCCAGGACTGGCAGGGCAGAACGCTTCCGTCCGGGGCGATCGCCATATTGGAAAGGCAAGCGCCGCAGGAGGGGACGACCATGTTCATCTTTTTCAGATCTTCTTCGTCGATCAGTCCGGGCGACGTGAAAGAGACGTCGAGCCCCTTCCGTTCGGCGTAGAGATACGCCCTGCGTACGGCGTCGGTAAGCCTTTGCTCAGAGAGGGCTGTCGCAGAGGAAGGATTTTTCGATGCGTTGCCGGTCGGGATCAGTCCCGAACAGGAAAAATATCTGACGCCGAGCCCTTCGCAGAAACGGACGGTGGAAAGGTAATCTTCGTTTTTGTCGCAAAGAGGGGTGTTCACGCTGACGTCCAGGCGGGCGTTCACCGCGTTGCGGATCCCCTGCACGGTCTCGCGGAAACGGTCGGCGCCCACGAGGGAGTTGTGGATCTCTTCTTTGTCCGAATACAGGGTGATCTGTACGCTGTCAAGGCTTGCTTTGTACAGTTTTGCGCACAGTTCTTCGGTCAGAAGAACGCCGTTCGTGTTGAGTCTCGTGACGAACCACTTCGCGTGGTCGATCAGTTCCGGAAGATCCGGTCTCGTCGTCGGCTCTCCTCCGGTGAACGTCAGGGAGGGGACGTGCGCCTTCCGGCAGTTGTCGATGATCTTTTTCCAGGCTTCGGTCGGGAGTTCTTCCCGTTCTCCCAGCGGTTCGTCTGCGGCGTAACAGTGCAGACATTTCTGATTGCAGTTCCAGACGCCGTTTTTCCGCATGGAGGCGACCATCAGATCCATTCTGTGCGGAGCGGACATGTTTTTCGCGTATCGTGCGACGGTCATAAAGCCGATGCGGGAAGAAGGCGTTTTTCCTTCCGCGACGTCGCGGAGAGTCTCGACGATTTCCGTCAGGTCGTCCGAAAGCGTCTTTTTATCCACGGTGACGAAAATCTTTTTGGCTTGTGTTGCCGCCGCGTCGATGATCCCTTTTTCGGTTTTAGCCCGATAGGTTTTTCTGTCCGTCCGGTTGATCTGTCCGATGAACAGTTTCAATAAGACTGCCCAGGAGCATTGTAAGGGCAGAACGTAATATCCGTTGACGACGACCGCCCACGGCGCTCTGCCCGAAGGTTTTTTCGGCGGGACGAGATGGATCCGGCAAACGTTTGAAGAGCGCGGATTCAGAGTGGTATGGTATACCTCGTTACATTGTTTCAGATATTTTCCGATATACATGATGACTTGACGCCCGTCCTCTTATCCGGCGTCTGAGACCGTCAGGTTTCCGCTCGTCGAGCGGAATCTGACTTTGCAGTTTCCGTCGCCGAAGACGTGTTTTCCGTTCTCCTCCGTCCGGGGAAGAGAGGAGATCAGTCGTCCGCTCGAAGAGTGAAAGTCCACGGTCATACCGAGGGAAGCGACCTTTTCGAGAATACAGTCCCCGCTGACCGTTTCCAGGTCCGCCGATCCGCAAAGGGTCGCGCGGAAACGGATCTTTCCGCTGACCGTCTCCGCGGCGACGACGTCGGCGGAAAGATCCTGTACGGAAAGATCTGCCGATACGGATTCGACGGTAAACGTACCGGTTTTGAGAGAACGGAAAGAGAGGGATCCCGAAACGGTGTCTGCCGACACGTTTTCCGTACGGACCTCGTCCGCGCGGAATGACCCGGAAACGGTCTCTACGGTCAGGTCGTCCGCCGTGACGTCTCCCAGGAAGATCTCGCCCGAAACGTTTTTGACCGAAACGGTCGGGCAGACGAGATCGCACGCGTTGACGTCCGCGCTGACCGTCTCGAGCAGGACGGAGATACCTTCGGGCAGCGAGACGGTCAGTTTTTTCCTTTCCGAGTCGATCGTCCCTCTTTTCCCCGATTTCCAGAAGCGGACGGTGAGCGTTCCGTCCCTGTTCAGAGAACGCATTTTTTCATCTTCTTCCAATCCGACGTCCGCTTCCGTCAGGGTAACGCGACTTTCGTCCGTCCGGACGATCTCCACGCTTCCGACCGTCCAGCAGATTCTGATCGCCCGGGGAAGATCGTCGTAAGACGCGTTTCCCACGGCGTAATCGTCCGCGTTTTCGTATACGACGCCGCCGATCACGGGTGAGATCGAACAGCCCGTGCCGAAGAGCGCGA
>CAMAJQ010000122.1 GCA_945835865.1 uncultured Clostridia bacterium | reverse complement strand
ATAAACTGCGGAACGGAAGTATAGAAATATTCGTTTTCAAAAACGCTTTTTTTCAGGAAGACCGCCGGCGCGGCAACGACGAACGCGAGCGAAGCGAATTGCGTCTGCGAACCGAATTTCGTAATGAGAAAGCGGATCAGTTTGGAAAAGAGAAACACGCCGACGAAATACCCCGCGAGATAAAAACCGAGAATTTCGAGGTTGACGATCAGGAGAGAGAGATAACCTTCCGCCCCGAAAGAGAAAATATTCGCGAGCATGTTCATAAAGGGATAATAAATACCGAGGGACATGAAGACGATGGCGAAATCGACACCCGGAATAATGAATGTCGCGGAAGTGAACAATCCGATGATCGCCATGACGATGAGATCGAACAAATCGGGACTGGCAGGGAAGGAAGTCTCCGTTCCTTCCGCAAGCGTCATGTTGTAGACGAAAATGACGACGAGCACGACGACGAACACCACCCAGTTGGAAACGCGGTGCACTTCCTTTTTCAGATCGGTCAGCATATTGACGACGGACGCCACGATGACGCCCATAATGGCGAGCGTGATGACGAGAGGGGCTTTTTCGGCGAGAACGGTAACGGAAAACGCCGCGCCGACCGCGCCTGCGCCGTACCCGATCATCAGCGCCAGAAGAAAGAGGGCGTTGTGTCTGAAATCCTTGAAGATATTGGCGATGGAATCCACCATGGTGAAATAAATCCCGACGATGATCCCGACGGTCGACGCGCTGACGCCGGGAATCCCGAGACTGATCAACCCGAGAAGAACCCCCTTCAAGGTAACGAAAATATAATCTTTTGTCCGCATTTCAGACGTTTTCATAATCCCGCTCCGCTCTGCATTTTTGCTTCCCCGCATTTCTCCCCGATTATTGTACCACATTCGGAGGAGAAAAGAAAACGATTCTCATAAAAAAATTATGAAAAAATCGTGTTTTTCCGCTAAACGGTTTTCTTTTTTGTGAAAATAGTGTATAATGTAATACTGGGAAGCCGCTTTTTTGACAGTCGGCCGCCCTTTTCGAAACTACTTTTATTGCTTTGGTTCAATTTTTATGACGATAACCGTAATTCTTACCCTTCTTGCCCTTTCGGCGGGCGGGGCGGTCGGAGTCTTCGTTCCCGCCGCGACCGGATTGAAATTTCTGTGGGGCGCGCTCGCGGCGATCGGCGCCGAAATCGTGCTCTTCGCCCTTTTTTTTCTCGCCGCATACGTCGTCTCCCTTTGCTTTCCGAAGGACAAACGGTATGACGAGCAGACGAAAGTCACCCGTTTTTTTCTCGATCAGACCTTGTGGATCCTGTGCTTTTTCGGCGGAGTCCGGGTCTCCGTGAACGGGGCGGAAAAACTTCCCGAAGGGCGATTCCTGATCGTATATAACCACAAATCGAATTTCGACCCGATCATCCTTTCGGTCGTTTTCCGCAAAAAGGATATCGTACATATTTCCAAACCGGGGAATTTCGATATCCCCATCGCGGGCGGATGGATCCGCCGGAACTGCTATCTTTCCATGTCCAGGACCGACCCGAAGGAAGCCCTGCGCACCGTCATGCAAGCGGCGGAATACGTCCGCAGCGGCAAGTTCACCGTCGGCGTCGCCCCGGAGGGGACGAGAAACCGCGGAGAAGGACTTCTCCCGTTCAAAAACGGCTGTTTCAAGATCGCTTTGCTCGCGGAATGTCCGATCGCGGTCTGCTGTTTGAAAAAGACGGAAAAAATCGCGAAAAACTTTCCCTTGAAAAGAACGAGGGTAGAACTGACCGTAGCGGACGTTCTGCCTTACGAAACCATAAAACGAATGAAAACGTTTGAGATTTCCGATCTCGTCCGTTCGATCATGGCGGCGAAGCTCGGGCTCGAAGAGGAGAAAAACGATGAATTATCTGCTGTATAATCCCCTGTCGAAAAACGGACAGAACGTCGAAAAGATTAGACAGATCGAAGAGAGTTACGGGGGGAACGCCACCAAAGTGAGCGTTCTGGAAGAGGAGAAATACGCCGGTATCCTCCAATCGCTGAAAGACGAGGACGAGGTCGTGCTCGTCGGAGGGGACGGCACGCTCAACCACTTCGTCAACCGCGTCAGAAATAAACGCCTCCCCTGCAAGGTGTATTTCAACGCCAAGGGTACGGGCAACGACTTTTTCAACGACGTGAAAGATAAGGCGATCGGCGACAAGATCCTGATCAACGACCTGATCCGGAATCTTCCCCGCGTGGTCGTCAACGGAGAGGAAAGGCTCTTTATTAACGGCGTCGGCTACGGGATCGACGGCTATTGCTGCGAGGTCGGCGACAAAATCGTCGCGAGCGGCAAAGAAGCCAACTACACGAGCATCGCGATCAAAGGGCTTCTGTTTCACTATAAAACGCCCGGCGCTTCCGTCACGGTTGACGGCATCACGAAAAAATACAAGAAGGTCTGGCTTGCGCCGACCATGAAGGGAAGGTATTACGGCGGGGGCATGATGATCGCTCCGAAACAGAACCGCGACGACCCCGAAGGATTCGTCACGTCCGTCGTGATGTTCGGATCGGGCAAATTAAAAACGCTCATGGTGTTTCCCTCGATCTTCAAGGGAGAACACGTCAGACACAGCGAAATGGTGGAGATCCGCAAGGGCAAACACGTCACCGTGGAATTCGACCGTCCGACCGCCCTGCAGATCGACGGGGAAACCGTTCTGAACGTGACCCGCTACGAAGTCTTCGCCGGTTGAAGACCGTCTGCCGTAAAAGTCTCCCGATAGATCGATCTTTCACGCTTTTTGATCGTCTGAAACAAGTCGGCGGAAAGGAGAAAAGTTTTGCTCAGATTTGCTTTCGTATTGGTTTTTTATTTCTACATATCCCTATATCTCATCATCCGCATGTCGGTTTATCTGCGGACGAAAAAAGACGATTTCGTCTTCCGTTACGGTTACGCGAGAAAAGCCGTGAAATTCGTCGCGGCGAAAAGCCGCGCGACGGTCAGATGTTTCGGGGAAGAGAACCTGCCCGAAAAGGACGGTTACGTCCTGCTCGCCAACCATCAGGGTAAATTCGACGTTCTCGCCGTCGTCTCCTCTCACCCCAAGCCCATCTCCGTCATTGCGAAAAAGGATAAGACGAAATACCCCCTCGTCCGGCAGGTCATGGAGATGCTCGACAGTACGCGTATCGACACCACCGATCTCCGTTCCGTCGCCCTCGCCTTCCGCGAAGTGGAAAAAAACATCGAAAAAGGACGGAATTACCTCATCTTCCCCGAGGGGAAATTCGGAAAAAATCACAATCACCTCATTGAATTTCAAACGGGCTGCATCGATATCGTCAAAAAGACGAAATGCCCCATCGTTCCCGTCGCCCTGTACGACACCTACAAGGTTTACAACGTCAACTCGCTGAAAAAGGCGGAGTGCAGCGTCACTTATCTTTCTCCCATCTATTACGACGAATACAAAAACCTCACCAAACGGGAGATTGCCGAAATCGTCAAATGCCGCATCGAAAGCGCGATCGAAGAGATCGAAGCGGGCGGGACGCCCTTCGGAGGTTTTGCCGACGGAAACAGCGCGGAAGAAGCGACGGCGTCCTGAACGGGAAAGCCGGCGACGAGGAAAAACCGCTCATCCGTCCCGACGGCGTGTTTCCGCATTTTCATAGCAGACGAAAAACAAAAAGGGCGGAAAATTTTCCGCCCTTTTTTCGCGTCCGTATTCGCCGCGGGCGCACCCCCTTTCCGAGTGGTGCCGCCCGCGTATGCGCCGACCGGTTGCGCCCGGTCATTCGATGGCGATGGAGTGGTGTACGGGTTCTTCTTCGGTTTCCTTCGGAATGATCACCTGAAGGATCCCGTTTTCGTATTTCGCCTTGATATCCGTTTCTTTCACGTCGCCGACGTAGTAGGAACGGGACATGGAAAAACTTCTTTCTCTTCTCAGATAGTTTTCCTTCTTGTCTCCCTTTTCTTCTTCCTGTCTGCGGACGGAAACGGTCAGATAACCGTTCTCGAGCGAGAGATTGATATCCTTTTTCTCGAACCCGGGAACCTCGATGTCCATCTCGTATTCATGTTCTCTCTCTTTGATATCCGTTTTCATTTTGTTGAATTTCTCCTCGTAAAACATGGGTTTGAAGAAAGAATCGAATGCGTCGTCGAATACGTCGAGCACGCCATTGTTTTTGCTGTTTCTCACAAGATAACCGTTCATAATTTTTATCTCCTTACAGTTTATTTTTTCTTTTTCAGACTTGCGGGGTTT
>CAMAJQ010000121.1 GCA_945835865.1 uncultured Clostridia bacterium | reverse complement strand
CATATATTTTTCAAAGAGCAGTTTGCGAAGAGTTCGCGGACTGCTCTTTGAGTTTTCTCCTTATTTAGAGTCCGCCCGGTTTCGCCTGCGCGGTACGAAGGAAATATCGTAAGCGGGGTTTTCCGTAAGCGGGAAAGAAAAAGGGGGCGCGGAAAAAAGAAAAACGCTTGACAAAGCCGTCGGGTTATGATACAATAAAGAAAATAAGGGAGTAATCCGCGCGGAAACGCGTGACGGAATCAACATCATGAGCGTCGTCTCTGGTTCCGTCGTGCTTCGGGCAAACCGCTCTTGCGGTCTGTTTCAGGTAAAGGGTGAGACTTATCCGTCTGAGGATAAGTCTTTTTTATTTGCCCGTTGCAAACGCTCTGTCGGTGCGTCGTGGACGCTTTATCGGTGCGTCGGGGACGCTTTATCGGTGCGTCGTGGACGCTTTGCCCCGCGGGGCGGACGGAAAATCGGGCGCGGTTTTTCCCTGAAATCCTTATATAGGAGAAGAAAAGTGAAAGAATATCTTTCGTCAAAGGAAGACGTCATGCGGGAATTCTCCGTGACGGAAACGGGACTTTCCGCCGAAGAGGCGGAAAAAAGGCTTGCCGAACACGGCAAGAACAAACTGAAAGAGGGCAAGAAGAAGAGTGTTTTCCTCAAATTCTTTGAACAGCTCGTCGAGCCGATGACCCTCATTCTCATCGTAGCGGCGCTGATTTCGGGCGTGCTTTCCATCGTGAACAAGGAATTTCCGTCCGACGTTCTCATCATCGTCGCGGTCGTCGTCATCAACGCCGTGCTCGGCGTCGTGCAGGAGAGCAAGGCGGAATCGGCGATCGAGGCGCTGAACGAGATCGCGGCGAGCACTTCGAAGGTGATCCGCGGAGGAAAACAGATCGTCGTTCACAGCGAAGACGTCGTTCCCGGAGATATCGTCGTGCTGGAAGCGGGAGACGCCGTCCCCGCGGACGGGAGGATCGTCGAATGCGCTTCGCTCAAAATCGAGGAGGCGGCTCTGACGGGCGAATCGGTTCCCGTCAACAAGACGGACGAGACGATCTCCGCGGGCGAAAACGGAAACGTGCCTCTGGGCGACCGCAAAAACATGGCTTTCATGGGCTCTACCGTCGTGTACGGCAGAGGAAGACTCCTCGTGACGGCTACGGGTATGAATACGGAAATGGGCAAGATCGCGGACGCGCTCTCGTCGGCGCAGGAGGGCAAGACCCCCCTGCAGCAGAAGCTGGCGAATCTGAGCAGGATCCTGACCTATCTCGTCGTCGGCATCTGCGTCGTCGTTTTCGCGGTGAACGTCATCAGAAGCGCGGTCACGGGGAATATCGGCGTCAAGACGGTGCTCAACACCTTCATGATCGCCGTTTCTCTCGCGGTGGCGGCGATCCCCGAAGGGCTTGCGACCGTCGTTACCATCGTCCTTTCCATCGGCGTTACCAATATGTCCCGCAGGAACGCCATCATCCGTAAACTGACCGCCGTGGAAACGCTCGGCTGCGCGGGGATCATCTGTTCGGATAAGACGGGAACGCTCACGCAGAACAAGATGACCGTCGTGAAGGAATACGGCGAAAAAGAACTTCTCGCGAAGGGAATGTCTCTCTGTTCGGACGCGACGTTCGATCCCGAAAAGGGGAAAGCCGTCGGCGAACCGACGGAGTGCGCTCTCGTCGATTACGCGGTGAAATCGGGCTTCGATAAGACGGGGGCGGATCGCCGTGCGGGCGAGATCCCCTTCGATTCCATGCGGAAAATGATGTCCACCCTTCACGAGGAGGGAGGAAAGATCGTGCAGTACACCAAGGGCGCGCCGGACGAGATCCTCGCCCGATGCAACCGCGTGCTCCGCGGGGGAGACGCTTCTCCCATGACGGATGAGATCCGGAAAGAGATCCTCGCGAAGAACAAGGAATACGCCGACGGCGCTCTGCGCGTGCTCGCCCTCGCCGTTGCGACGTACCCCTCTCTTCCCGGGAAAATCGACAGCGAGTCTCTGGAAAAAGACCTGTGCTTCGTCGGACTCGTCGGAATGATCGATCCCGTCCGTCCCGAAGTAAAGGATGCCATCGGCATCTGCCGCGAGGCGGGGATCCGCCCCGTCATGATCACGGGCGATCACAAGGATACCGCCGTGGCGATCGCGACCGAACTCGGTATTCTGACCGATCCCTCGCAGGCGATCACGGGGGCGGAACTCGACAAGATCTCCGACGAAGAATTTGCCGAAGCCGTCGAGAAATATTCCGTCTACGCCCGCGTTCAGCCCGAACATAAAACGAGGATCGTCAACGCGTGGCGCGCCCGCGGTCAGGTGACCGCCATGACGGGCGACGGCGTGAACGACGCGCCTTCCATCAAAAACGCCGATATCGGCGTGGGAATGGGCATCACGGGAACGGACGTCACCAAGAACGTCGCCGATATGATCCTGACGGACGACAACTTCGCCACCATCGTTTCGGCGGTCGGCGAGGGGAGAAGGATTTACGACAACATCCGGAAAGCCATTCAGTTCCTGCTTGCGTCCAACCTTGCGGAAGTCCTCTCCATCTTCATTGCTTCCCTCGTCGGGTTCACCATTTTCGAGCCCGTCCATCTCCTGTGGATCAATCTGATCACCGACTGTCTTCCCGCCCTTTCTCTCGGTATGGAAAAAGCGGAAAAGAACGGGATGAAACGTCCGCCGAGAAAGGTGAAGGACGGCGTTTTCTCCGGCGGCGTGGGAATCGCGATCGCCTATCAGGGATTGTTTATCACTGCGATCACGGTGCTGTCCTATTTCGTCGGAAGTCATTTCCTCGCCAACGCCTGGCATAAAGACGCCATTCTGGCGGGTCACTACGACGCCGTGCAGTTAGGGCAGACGATGGCGTTTCTGACCCTTTCGATGGCAGAGATCTTCCATTCCTTCAATATGCGTTCCCTGAAAGGCTCTCTCTTCGGCTTGAAAAGCATGAATTACTGGCTGATCGGAGCGGGTGTCCTCTCCCTTCTTCTCACCACGGCGGTCATCGAGATCCCCTTCCTTGCGAACGCCTTCTCGCTCGTCAATCTCTCTTTTGCCGAATACGGCATCGCGCTCGCTCTGGCGGTAACCGTCCTTCCCTTCGTCGAAATGGTCAAATTCATCCTTTCCCGTTTCGGGAAAAAGAAAGGTTGACCGTTTCCCGGACGAAAATCAAAATCGTTGCTTACGGCGCGCCGCCTTCGTTTTCTGAAGCGCGGCGCGTTTTCGTTGCGGCGAATAAACCGTTTCCTCTTCGTCGTTTGTCTGAACGGAAAGGACGGTCGGTTTCGTCTCCGTTCCGAAGAGAATAATCCGGGGCTCGTCCGCATATCATATACCGTGAAATTGGGAGATTGTGAAAGGGGAAAGAAGTTCGAGATCCTCTCCGTGCGTTGCGGCAGGCGGGACGCGGGCAGGCTCTGGCGGACGGGGATCTGCCCGAAAGCGTGCGGCGAGATCGTCCGGCGAAGCGGAAACGGAGATACCGTTCTGTTTGTGAACGGCGCGTTGATCGGCTTATCCGCTTACTTTTCCGACCTGATCGAGGTGAAGGAAATTGAATAAAATCGTATTGTGCGGCAATCCGAATACGGGAAAAACGACGCTGTTCAACGCCCTGACGGGAAGTTCGGAGAGGGTCGGGAACTGGCACGGCGTGACGGTCGGCGTCGCCGAGGGGAAATTCTTCCGCGCGGGAAAAGAATTCCGCCTTTACGACCTGCCGGGTCTGTATACCCTCAAGGGATCTTCCGCCGAGGAACGCGTAGCCGAGCGCTTTCTGCTGAAAAAGGACTTTTCGTTTGCCGTCGTCGTCGTGGACGGAAAGACGGCGCCGCGGGGACTCCGCCTTGCCGACGAGATCGCCGCGCTCGGCGTGCCCGTCGTCGTTTTCGTCAACTTCGTCGGAGAACTCGAAAAGAGAGGGGGTTCTTTCGACGCCGACGCCGCCGGGCGTGCGACGGGCTATTCCTTTTTTGTCGGCGAGGCGGTGAACAAACCGTCCGTTGAAGAGTTCCGCCGTTTTCTGGCGGAAAAAGCCGAAGGGAATGGGGATCCGTCCGCGCGGGGGCTTTTGCCGGCTGCGGAAGGGCGGACGGACGAAGGAAAATTCTACCGTCCGCCGTCTTCCCCCTCCCGGGCGGAAAGGGTGCTTCTCCGCGGCGGGCCGGTTTACCTACTCTTCCTTTTTTCCGTCTTCTTTTCTTTTTATTTCGCTTTCGGAAAATACGGGGTGGGGACCCTTCTGAGCGGGGTGATAAGTCGTTTAACGGGATTTCT
>CAMAJQ010000120.1 GCA_945835865.1 uncultured Clostridia bacterium | reverse complement strand
CCGGGAAGGGTTACGTGCCAGATCCTCTGCAGGGGGGATGCGCCGTCGATCTTCGCCGCCTCAAAGAGGGAGATGTCCACCCCGGAAAGAGCGGCGAGATAGAGTATGGTCCCCCACCCGAGTTCTTTCCATACCGCCGTGAGAATGACGATGGGCATAAACCATTTTTCGCTGACGATAAAGTCCGTCGTCGTGCCGAGCAGATTGTTGACGAGGCCCTTGGGGCTGAGGAGCGCGTAGGTGATGGCGTAAACGACGACCCAGCTGAAAAAGTGGGGAATGTAAACGATATTCTGAAAAACGCTCCTCATGGTCTTGCTCTTCAGATCGTACAGGCATACGGAAAGAATGAGAGAGGGAAGGATATTGACCACGAGACGGAGCACGCTGATATAGAGCGTCCTGCCGATGATGGCGAGCATGGACGGATCGGTGAAGATCGTCCTGAAATGTTTGAGTCCCACCCATTCGCCGTTCCAGACGGTGCCGCTCATCGTGTGATCCTTGAAGGAAAGAACGCTCTGAATGACGATGGGATAGAGGTTGAATATAAAGATGAACACGAGCGGGATCGCCATGAATCCGTAAATGGGAAGAAATCTTTTGATCAGACCCACCGTTCTCGTACCGATCTTCCTTTCGAGCACGGCGGCGAACGCCATGGCGATCGCGAGCACGAGAAGGAGAGGAGTACATTCGAAAGATCTGTAATACTTCACCGTTTCGTCGCCGTAAAGTCTGGTCACCGGCTCTTCATAGAACATGAGAAAGAGATAGACGGCGAGGATAAACGCGGCGTCCGCCATGCAGAGAAGGGAAGCGACGAAGGAAATATTCTTCACCTTTTTCAGACAGGTATATCTCAGGACGAGAAAAACCGCCGTCGCGGACAGACAGAGGAACATCGCAACCGCAAGATAGAGCACGGTCGCGGGGAAACTGATGTCCAGCGGGGTCCCGAACGGATCGTACGCGAAGAACCCTTCTCTCGAAAAAGCGATCCTCAGCATTTTCAGGAAAGAATACCCGTAGATCGCGCCGAGATCCATCTGACTTTTCTGGATCATACCGAGAAAGAAGAAAGCGACGACGCAGACGACCGCGACCGCCGTCACGATGATACCTTTCACCGACGCCGCGGACAGTCTCCCCTGCGAAGTATCTCCTCCTTTTCCCGTCAACGTTTTCGTCTGAACCATGCTATTTCTCCGTAATTTTCATTTTATGCGTGCGTCTGTACTCGTTCGGAGTCATCCCGGTGACGCGCTTGAAAGTGTAATGGAAGTTCTTGATATCGGAAAACCCGATCCCGTCGCTGATCTCGGCGATCGTCTTGTCCGTTTCGATCAGGAGTTTACAACCCTGCTCCACGCGGTAGCGGAGAAGATATTCGATGACCGAAGTCTGTCTTTCTTTTTTAAAGAGTTTCTGCAGATATCCGTTGGACAGACCGACGTGTCCGGCGACGTCCGAGAGATTGATCTTTCCGCTGAAATTGTCGGAAATGTATCTCACCGCCTGCGCGACGTAATCGGCGTTGCGGTTCCTCTCCTTTTTCCCGCCGAGGGAGCCTTCGCGGATCATGGCGAGGGTGCTCAGCAGAAAATACAAGCATCCTTTTACCACGCCGTCCGAATACGTTCCCCTCTCCTCGTAAGCGGAGAGAGCCTTATGGATCCAGCCGATCATCTCGGGATAGGCGGAGACGTTTACGGGGGTGACGGGAGTGAAGACCGAATAATCGAAATCGATGAACTCTTTGCACCAGATGATGTTCGTCACGCGGAAGTCGTTTTCCTCGCAGGTCGGGCGCATATTGTGCTCGCTGTCGTCGGCGATGACGAAGAGATCGCCCGCTTTGAGTTCGATGGTCTCGAAATTGATTTTCTGCACCGCCGTTCCGCTCTCCACGTAAACCATCTCGATAAACTGATGGCTGTGCCGGAGCACCGATTCGTACCCGACGCTCCTGACGACGGCGTACTGTTTTTCGGGATCGTACATTTTAATGTTGAATATCATCTTTTAACCTCTGTGACTCTGCCCGGCAGGACGGGATATTCTTTTCCTCCCGCGACGAGGACGCCGCTCAGTTCGCTCGAAGAAACGCGTATTCCCTCTTCGTCCGCTTCGATCTTCACCGTTCCCCTGACGAGGGGAAGTTCCGCGCGGAACCATTTCAGCCCGGCAAGATCGGGACTGACGACGAAGGATTTCGCTCCGTCCGTCGCCTTGAGCCCCGCGACGTATCTTCCGAGCAGATAAAGAGGAGTCGCCCCCCACGCGTGGCAAAGGCTTTTGCCGTATTTCCTGCCGTACATGGCGTATTTTTCGTCTCCCTTCTCTTCGGAATCGTACCTTTCCCAGAAAGTGGTCGCCCCCTCTTCCAGCATCGCCCCCCAATAGTCAGCGATCTCTCCGGTCACGTATTCCGTATCTCCGAGACGGCAGAGGGCGGAAAGTTCGTAAAAACGCATATACGGCGTCACGATTTTGGGCACTTCGGGGTTTTTCAATACGTTCTTCCGGATGACCTCCTTTCTCTCGTCGCCGCACAGATCGAAAAGCACGGCGAAGATATTCGGATGCATCAGGACCTTTCCGTCCGGTTTTCCGTTCTTGAAAGAATAGGTGTAAGCGTTTTTTTCGGGAAGCCAGAACTCTTCCAGTTTTGCCTCCGTTTCCCGAAGCACGGCGGAATATTCCGCCTGTTTTTCGGAGTAACCGAACCGCCCGGCGAGACCGACGCACCTCCGCAGCGCGACGACGAGCAGCATCTGTTCGCAACAGACCTCTCCGGTGTTGTCGAGGTCCGCCCAGTCCACGAAGACCCAATCGTCCGGACGGGAGTCCATCCATCCCTTTTCGTCTCTTCTGCTTAAGCAGTAATCGAGGATCTCGAACGCTTTACAGCAGTTTTCCCTTCCGAACTTCTCGTCCCCCGAATGGGTGAGATAGTCGTCGAAACAGACGATCCAGAAGAAGGAATAATCCACGATATGATTGATATGCAGATTAAAGGGAGATTTGCCGAAAAGCGCGATCATCGACCTCTTGATCACTTTTTCATCAAAAAAACTGTAATAATGCATGAGGGAGGACTGATAGACGTCCCCGCTCCACAGCCAGCGGTCGCGCTTGATCCCGTCCAATATGAATTCGCGGGAGCACAGTTCCATCGTCCGCTCCGCCACCTTGTATATCTCGTTGATCCGCCCGTCGTTACAGACGAAGGAACTCTTACACCGGCAGGGCGATTCCTCCGCAAAAGCGGAGAGAGAATCGAACCGGATATCTTCGGTCAGCAGGTAGCGGAACGCCTTCGCGATGACGGTGGTGACGTAACCCTCTCTCACGACGAAATCCTCGCTGAGCAGTTCGCAGTGTCCGGGGTCGGTCGCCTCGGCGAAACTTTCGCCGTAATACACGCGCGGCTTTTTCCCGAGCGCGGCGCCCGTCAGTTTCACGCGGGCAAAGATCTCTTCGCCGAAGTCGTATACCGTGCCGAGCCCGGTCTCGACTGCCGCGACGGGAAAGACTTCCTTCGAGGGAAGGCGGAAGGTGTTCGGCGTGTTGTCCTGAAGAAATTCGGAGTCGGAACCCGCTTTTTTCATCACGTGGTCGTTGCACGTCACATCCCACGTCCCGTCCGTAAAGACGGTTTCTCCTTCCATCCGAAGACTGGGAAGCCCTTTGCCGTTATAGACGGAAACCACGATCTCGTGCTTCCCCGCGGGAACGGAAAATTCGTCCTTCACCGAATAGAGATAGGCTCCGTCTATCTGAACGTTGAAAACCCCTTCCGCACGGATACGCACGCGCTCTTCCTTCCCGAGGTCGAACGTCTTCCTGAATTTGACGTTCTGAAAACAGGTCGGGGTCTTCCAGAAGGGTGGGATCATCACGTCTCTTTCGTACCGTTCCGCCATCAGTTTGTTGGACAGTTCTATTTCAAAATCATCCGGATACCAGATCCATTCCGCTTTACTCATACAGTACCTCTTACGATCTGCCGACGGAAAACCCTACCCGTCGGCCGCGCCCGGGAAAAGACGCATTCTGCCCATCCCTTGCCGGCGCCGCTTTGACAGCATATTCATTTTACCATAAAACGATTCGTTTCTCAATAGTAAAAAACGGCTCAGATTGCAAAAAAAATCGATTTTTTTCGATTCAAGAAAAAATTCGGTTTCGCGCCGAAACGAGCGCTTTTTATGGCTAATTCATATAGTTTTTCTTTTAAATTATGGTAAAAAAACGCTTTTTGTCGATCCGTAGCGCAAAAAAGCGCCCGAAGCCGTTCAGGCTTCGG
>CAMAJQ010000119.1 GCA_945835865.1 uncultured Clostridia bacterium | reverse complement strand
GATCCCCGTACAGCGACTGAACGGCGTCGCTGTATTTTTTCATTTTTTCGTACTGTTTGATTTCCACGTCTTCGTCGAAATCGAGCATTTTCTGCTTTTGCGCCTTGCTGAGTTTCGTAGGGATCTCCACGGAGACCGTCACGTACAGATTACCCGTTCCGAGGCGGGAAGCGATTCCCTTTCCCCGCACCGTGAAGACCTTTCCGTTCTGCGTTCCTTCGGGGATCTCGAGGGGGACCGTATTGCCGAGGGTCGGGACTTTGACCGTTCCGCCGAGCACGGCAGTCTTCAGATCGATGGGGAGGTCGACGTAGAGATCGTAATTCTTTCTCTTGAACAGTTTATGCGGCTGGACTTTGAACACGACGATCAGGTCGCCCGCGTCTCCGCCCGAAGAGGAGGCTTCGCCGAAGCCCCTCTTTTTCATATAACTGCCCGTATCCGCCCCTGCGGGAATATCGAAACGGACTTTTGTCGTCTTCCTCTGATATCCTTTGCCTCCGCAGGTCGGGCACCTTTCGAGAATGATCTTTCCGCTGCCGCCGCAGCTATCGCACGGACGGGTGGAAATGGTGCGGAAAATACTGTTGCCGCTCGCGTACTGCAGCGTCCCCGACCCGTGGCATTTTTCGCACGTTTTATACGCCGTCCCGTTCTTTGCGCCCGTCGAACGGCAATCGGGACAAGGTTCTTTTCTGTTATAAGAAATCTCTTTGGAACAGCCGAGCGCGGCGTCGAGAAACGAGAGTTCCACCTCGAGGGTGATATCGCTGCCCGTTCTGTCTTCTTCCTGCGCTCCCCTTCCGCCCGAAAACTGACTGAAAATATCCGAAAAAATATCCGAAAATCCGCCGAATCCGCCCGAACCGGTTCCTCCGAACCCGCTGAAACTTCCGCTTCTGCCGGGATTCTCCAACTCGAAATCGTACTGCTGACGCTTCTGCGGATCGGATAAAACCTCGTTCGCCTCGTTGATTTCCTTGAATTTCTTCGCGCATTCCTCGTCGTTGGGATGAAGATCGGGATGATACTGTCTCGCGAGTTTTCTGTATGCCGATTTGATTTCGTCCTGCGACGCCTTTTTATCGACGCCGAGAATTTCGTAATAGTTTTTTGCCATGTTCGCCTCTCATAATACCGACGAAGGGGCTGTCGCTTCTGCGGCAACCCCGACGCCTTCCGACCGCTTCCGGCGGCCAATACCTGACGGTTTAATTCTGGTGGAATTCGGTATCGCCCGCGCCGCCGTTATCCGCCTCGTTCGGGTTGGCGTTCGCCGCGCCCTGCGCCTGCTGATACAGTTTCGCGAATACCGCCTGCACGTCGTTGGAGAGTTTCTCGGTCGCCTTGACGATCCTGTCGTTATCGTCGCTCGCAAGCTCTTCCTTCGCTTCTTTGACCGCGTTTTCGACGACGGCTTTGTCTTCTTCGCTGATCTTGTCACCGTTGTCTCTGACCGTCTTTTCCACCTGGAAAATCAGACTGTCGAGTTTGTTTTTATTTTCAACGGCTTCTTTTCTCTTCTTGTCTTCCGCCTCGTATCTCTCGGCTTCTTTTACCGCCTTGTCGATATCCTCTTCGGAAAGGTTGGTGGAAGAAGTAATGGTGATGTCCGCCGCTTTCTGCGTGCCGAGATCTTTCGCCGTGACGTGAACGATGCCGTTCGCGTCGATATCGAAGGTAACTTCGATCTGCGGGATGCCGCGCGGAGCGGGAGCAATCCCGCCGAGGTTGAACTGACCGAGGGTCTTGTTGTCTTTGGCGAACTGCCTTTCACCCTGAAGCACGTGAATGGTAACTTCCGGCTGATTGTCCGCCGCCGTGGAGAACACCTGCGATTTCTTGACGGGAATGGTGGTGTTTCTGTCGATGAGTTTGGTGAACACGCCGCCGAGCGTCTCGATGCCGAGAGACAGCGGAGTCACGTCGAGAAGAAGGACGTCCTTGACTTCGCCCGTCAGGACGCCGCCCTGAATGGCAGCGCCGATGGCGACGCATTCGTCGGGATTGATGCCCTTGAACGGCTCTTTGCCCGTCTCTCTTCTGACCGCGTCGACGACGGCGGGAATTCTCGTCGAACCGCCGACGAGAATGACTTTCGCGATGTCGTTATAGGAAAGCCCTGCGTCTTTCATGGCTTTTCTCATCGGCTCTTTGGTCATTTCGACGAGGTTTGCCGTCATCGTGTCGAATTTATCTTTGGTAAGCGTCACGTCGAGATGTTTGGGTCCCGTCGCGTCCGCCGTGATGAACGGAAGGTTGATGTTGGTGGAACTCATGCTCGAAAGTTCGATTTTCGCCTTTTCCGCGGCTTCCTTGATTCTCTGCATCGCCATCTTGTCGGCAGAGAGATCGATTCCCTCTTTGGACTTGAAGTCTGCGACGACCCAATCCATGATCGCCTTATCGAAATCGTCGCCGCCGAGCATGCAGTTGCCGTTGGTTGCAAGGACTTCGAACACGCCGTCGCCGATGTCGAGGATGGAGACGTCGAAAGTGCCGCCGCCAAGGTCGTAGATCATGACCTTATGCGAAGTCTTGTCTTTATCCAACCCGTAGGCAAGCGCGGCAGCCGTGGGTTCGTTGATGATACGCAGAACGTTCAGTCCCGCGATTTTGCCCGCGTCTTTGGTTGCCTGACGCTGACTGTCCGTGAAATATGCCGGGCAGGTAATGACGGCGTCCTTCACCGTCTCGCCGAGATAAGCTTCCGCGTCCTTCTTCAGTTTGGAAAGGATCATCGCCGAAATCTCCTGCGGAGAAAAAGACTTCCCGTCTACCGTTACTTTATAATCGCTGCCCATGTGTCTCTTGATGGAAATGACCGTTCTGTCGCTGTTTGCGACCGCCTGACGTTTGGCGACCTGCCCGACGAGTCTCTCGCCGTCCTTCTGGAATCCGACGACGGACGGAGTGGTTCTCGCGCCCTCGGCGTTCGTAATGACGACGGGTTCGCCGCCCTCCATGACTGCAACGCAGGAATTTGTCGTTCCGAGATCGATACCGATAACTTTACTCATAATATTATACCTCGCTTTATACGTATTTTTTATTTAATTTATCTGACAACCGATACCTGTGCGTACCGGATGACTTTTTCGCCCAACTTGTATCCTCTGCCGAATACCTGTCTGATTTTACCGCTCTCTTCCTTTTCGCCGTCGACCTGCATGACTGCCGCCGCCGTGTTCGGATCGAAGTCGCTTCCCTCTTCGGGGGAAAACTCCTTCACGCCCAGAGCTTCGAGCGTTTCGTGATATTTTTTAAGCAGTTTTTCGATGCCCTCTTTCGTCTTATCGTCGAGGGGGATCTTCAACGCCCAATCGAGGCTGTCTCCGATGGGAAGAATTTTGGCGATCACCTCCGTTCTTCCGTCGTCGTAAGCCGTTCTGATCTCTTCCGCCTTGCGCTTTCTCACGTTTTCGCAATCCGCCCTCGCGCGGAGATAATCGTTGTGCGCCTCTTCCGCCTTTGCCTGCATTTTCAGAAGGGCTTCTTCGAGGGCGGCGTTATCCGCGATATATCCGCGGAGTTTTTCTTTCGCTTCCTCTTCGGTCAGCCCGTCGACGTCGGTCTC
Source organism: uncultured Clostridia bacterium (assembly GCA_945835865.1). Lineage (GTDB taxonomy): Bacteria > Bacillota > Clostridia > Christensenellales > Borkfalkiaceae > UBA10281. Next base: position 742 of record CAMAJQ010000119.1, on the reverse strand, counting down.
GCTCTCCGGTTGCCCTTCCTGCGTTTCCTCCGTTTTCTCTTCCACTGCGGGGAGTTCTTCCTCGGCTGCCGCGGTTTCCTTCTCTTTCTTTTCTTCCGACATATCCTTTCCTTTATTTATATTTACGTTCTTTTTTCTGTTCTTTTTCGACATTCCACTCTACCTTTTCGCAGACAGAATACTCTCGAGGATCTTTCCGACGTTTTCGAGCACCGCGACGACCTTCTGATAATCCATGCGCGTCGGACCGATGACGCCGTACGTCCCGATTTTCGTGCCGTTTGCCGAATAGGTCGCCGTGACGAGAGAACAGTCTTCCGGTATCTCGTCGTAACCGTCCGATCCGATCTTCACGTTGATGCTGATCCCCTGCCCGTCCTCGGACAAGAGGTTCATCACTTTGTCTTTGCTCGTGACAACGGATAGAAAATTTTTGATCTTGCCGATATCGGCATACTCGGGATGATCGAGGATCTTGCCTTCGCCTTCGATCGCCACGTCATCCTCTCCCGACGCGAAATAAGTTTTCAGCGCTTCGATCACGTTGATGAAGATATTCTTGTATCCGAGGAAGTTGTCCTCGAGTTCGGGTTTGATCTGGCAGATCTCCTCAAAACTCTTTCCGCGGCACATGTTGTCGAGCACGATCTCCGCGTCCTTGAGCTGTTCGTCCGTCATCGTCGGAGGAAGATCGATGAAATTGTCCTTCAGAAGTTTCGTCTCCGTCACGATGAGGACGAGG